>JAURHL010000040.1 GCA_030833305.1 Acidimicrobiales bacterium
CGATATCTGCCCGACGAAACCGGTGAGCACCACGAGCGACAATGCGATCACGATGGCCACGAGGGTGTTGATGGTCGATTGGCGCCAGTCGTAGTTCCAGCCGAAGAGCAACGCCAACACCGCCGCCGATGACACGAGCGTGAGAGGCAGAACGTGCTTGGGTGCCGACGCGAACGGCATCTTGCCCGTCGACACGGCCCCTCGCACCGGAAGAGCCTTGCCGCGAGCGAACATCGCGATGACGATCACGAAGAAGGGCAAGGCCTGGGTGAGGCCCGCCGTCGGCAGGACGCCCTTGGGAAACCATGTTTGTGCTCCCTGGTATTGCACCCAACCCTGCAACATGGCGATACCGACGCCGGCCGCCACGGTCATGCCGAAGGAGGTGAAGTTGGCGAGCAACGCCGCCCCGAGAGCCGGGACGATGAGAAGCGGCAAGGTGATGGTGTCGAGGTTCGTGATCGGCACGGCCAGGATTCCGAGAAGACCGGCGATGAGCGTCGACAGCACCCAGTTCGCTCCGGCCAAGAAGTCAGGCGAGAAACCCAGGACGATGGCACCCTTTTCGTTCTCCGCGGCGGCACGAGTGGCCAGACCGAAACGGGTGTACTTGAAGACCGCCCACAAGATGACGGCGATGACGGCCACCACGATCACCAGGAACAGTTGGTTCTTGGGCACGATGCCCAATTCTCCCGGAAGATCGATCTTGCCCTTGGGCAACGGGAAGGGCACGCCCGTCTTGGCCAGTTCGCCGAAACGGAGTCGACAGAACTCTTGCAACACCACGAACAATCCGACGGACGTGACGACCTTGGCCAGAACCGGTGCGTTTCGCAATGGTTTGAAGATGACGAAATGCAAGAAGAGGCCCAGGAAGACCGCCACCACCAACGCCAACACCGTGGCCGCCGCGGTGGTCAATCGATCGCCCGGCATGTCGATGGATGTCGGCCAATTGGGAAGGTCGAGGTACTTTCCCTCCTCCCGGAACCAGTTGACCGGGATCTCGATCAACACGAGAGGGTTGGGCAACGGTGGGATGTAGAACTTGCCCTCGACGCGCAAGCCGTAATACCAGTACGCCACGAACACGGTGATCACACCGTTGGCGAAGTTGACGACGCCGGAGCCGCGGAAGGTGAGCACCACGCCGAGAGCGATGGCCGCCATCAGGGCGCCGGTGCCGATGTTGGAGAACATTGGTGCCAACTGCCGCGCATCCCACGCGTACAGCACGGCAAAGACCACGATCACGATCAGAATGCCCACGACGAGCTTCTGTGATTTCACGAACTTCTGAACGGAACCGTTCACCGACACTCCCCCACTCGCCATCACTCGATGGCCCCCAAAAACCATCTCGTCGAAACGAGACGACACATGCACATCGGGTGGGTGCCGGTGTCACCGGCACCCACCCAACGCAACGACCGACGAGAGCCGGTCAGATATCGGCTTGTTGTACGGAGCCTCAGCCGGCCAGCTCGGCGATCGGGTTGAGCGCCTTGCCGTTGTATCCGTCCATGATGGACACGTACTCGGTGCCCTGCTGCTGCTGGATGCCGATGGAGAATCCGCACAACGACGGGAAGGTGGGGTTTCCACCGCACTTGAAGTCACCCACGCCGGCCCACATCGGACCCACGAAGGACTTGGCGGCCTCACGGATGGCGGCCGAATCGGTCGCTCCCTCGTTCATGAACTTCACCATGGTGATGAGCGAGCCGAACGTGGGTCCGCCGAAACCGGTGTACTCGGGGTTCTCGACACCCGTCTCCTTGGCCCAGGCCAGTGCGGCGTCGATGTAGGCGTCGGTCTCCGGGTTGCCCGGAATCTCATAGGAGTAGCCGTATCCACCGAAGTACCAGCCATCGGGCAGGTTGCCTTCCTCCCCGACCGAGGCCAGGTGATCCTGCATCGGGATGCCGAAGCACAAACCGGTGGTGACGATCGGCGTGTCGACGCCGAGGGTCTTGAGCGCGTCGTAGATACCGATGCAACCCTGGATGGTGACCAACGGGTAGAACACGTCGGCGGTGTCGGCACCCGACGACTGGATGGCCGTGGCCATCTCGGTCGCACCCGCGGTGTCGGCCACCGGCACGCCGGTGACCTCGACGCCCAGCTGCTCGAGGATGGGCTTGGTGAGCACGTTGAACGCCACGGTTCCGGCCGGGTTGTCGTTGTACACGACGGCGACCTTCTTCACGTCGATTCCTTCGAGTTCACCGATGTACTTCGCGGCGAACACCGCGAGTCCCTGAACCACACCGGGCGAGCCGGGGGTGAAGGCGTACGCGTCAGAGGCGAGGAACTCCGGCGTGGTCACCGGGTTCGGAAGGAAGACGGGCTTCTTGTCCTTCAAGGTGTCGAGCAACGGAGCGTTTCCGTTGAACATGGCCCCCACCAGGACCGCCTGCACGTTGTCATCGGCCAACATCTGCTGGGCGCAACTCTGACCGTCCTCTTCCTTGGTGACGAAACACTTCACCAGCTCGATCGGACGACCGCCCACACCACCGAGGAACGTGTTGATGAACCAGACACCCGTGTCGACGCCGACGGACGCCTCCGGGAACGCCGGGGTTCCACCTTCTTGGTTGACGTAACCGATGTAGATCGGATCGCCTGACGCCGCCCCACCGGGACCCCCGGTGTAGGCCACACCGACGTCGATCGAACTCTGCTGGACCGGCAGTTCGCCGCTCGGCGCCTCGGTCGAGGGCGCTTCCGACGTGGGCGCCTCGGTCGAGGGCGCCTCCGTCGCGGGTGCGTCGCTTCCCCCACTGTCCTCGCTGCATGCGCCGGCGAGCAAGCCGAGTACGGCCAGGCCCGCGACGAAACTGATCTTCTTGCTTCTCACGTTTCCCCCTTGACGATCGACGATCCGTTGCGGATATGTCGCACGTCACAGATTGTCACAAGGTTTCGGCAAGGTCAAACACCGAAAAGCGGAAAACCGCAGGTCGCCGTCAGGTCGAACCGGACGGCCCCGACTCGCGATAATCCCCGAAGGCCGCGTCGCGCTCGCTCAACGCCGCGGTCACGCCCTTGGTGGCGAAACCCTGCATGTACTCCATGGACGACTTCTGGTGGAACCCCAGAGCCTGAATCTCGGCCGTGGCCCGGATGCCCGCGCGGATCCCCATGGCTTCCATGGCCCGGTGCGCGGCTCGCTTGTTCAGGGCCAACAGATCGGCCGGGATCTTGGCCACCCGTTCGGCCATGGCCAACACCTCGGAATCCAACCGGGCTTCGGGAAACGCCCGATTGGCGAATCCACTCGCCACCGCCTCGACTCCGGACATCGAGTCCCCGGTGAGCAACGCCTCCATGCCCCGACGCAGACCCATCATCCAGGTCTGCCATTGCATGTCGGGGGGCGACATCAGCCGCACCGGTGGATAGCCGATCTTGGCGTCCTCGGCGACGTACACCAGGTCGCAGGCGGTGGCCAACTCGGTGCCACCGGCCAAGCAGTAGCCGTGCACCTGTCCGATGATCGGTGTGCTCATGTCCCACATCTCGAACCAGTTGTTGACGACGTGACGCGACCACCAGCCGTCGGCCCGCGAGATGGACCGCTCCACGTCGGAGTTCGGCGAGCCGAGGTCGTAGCCGGCGCAGAAACACGACCCCGCGCCACGGATGATCATCACCGAGACGTCGCGGTCCTTGTCGCCGGCCCGCAACGCGTCGAACAGCGCTCCGCGCAGATCGTCGTTGAGGGCGTTGCGCTTCTCGGGTCGGTTCAACGTGAAGCGACGCACCTTCGGAGCGGGGTCGTCGATCAGGAGCACGTCATCTTTCGCCATGGTCGTCAGGCTTTCTCCCAGTAGGGGGCGCGCAACTTGCGCTTGTTGATCTTGCCCATGGTGTTACGACCGAGATCGTCGACGAACTCGATGGTGCGTGGGCACTTGTAGTGACTCAGGCGCTCGCGGCAGAAGGCCAGCACCTCCGAGGCCTCGGGCGGATTCGACGGATCGCGCAGAATCGCCAACGCCTTCAGTTCCTCTCCCATCTCGGCGTGCGGCACTCCGATACAGGCGACGTCGAGGAGCGCCGGGTGCTGCACCAGGACCTGCTCGGCCTCGGCCGGATAGATGTTCACTCCACCCGACACCACCATGTCGCTGAAGCGGTCGGTGATGTACACGTAGCCACCCTCGTTCACGTAGCCGATCTCCCCCAACGTGAACACGCCGGGGGCGATGTTGGCCGCCTTGGTCTTCTCCGGATCGTTCGGATAGATCACTCCTCGGCCCGTCGCGTCCTTGAAGAAAAGCCGGCCCTCGGCGTTCGCGGGAAGCTCGTTGCCGTCGTCGTCCAACACGAGCACCGAGAACGGTGGAACGGGGCGACCGACCGATCCCGGATTCTCCAACCATTCGGTGCTGGTGATCTGGCACGTGGTGCCGACCTCGGTGGCTCCGTACGCGTCGATGAAGATCGGCCCCCACCAGTCGATCATCGCCCGCTTCACGTCGACGGGGCAGGACGCACCCGTGTGGGCCGCCAGTTTCATCGACGAGACGTCGTACTTCTTCTTCACCTCGTCCGGAAGCGCCAACAGCCGGACGAAATGCGTCGGCACCATCACCGACGACTCGGTGCGATGCTCGTGAATGGCCTGCAGGGTCTTTTCGGCGTCGAACTTGGCCAGGATCACCATCGGGACACCGCGAACCAGCAAACGCATGCCGTTCAACGGACCGGTGTGGTACATCGGACCCACCACCAGATGCGTGCCGAACTGGGCGAACCGATTGGCTTTCATGCCCTCCAGGTGTTCGGCCATGGTGGATCCACCGGCGAACATCGTCGGCGGCAACTCGGTGCCCTTGGGTCGGCCCGTGGTACCCGAGGTGTAGAGCAGGTTCGCGCGCGGGACCACGTCGAGGGGCGGATGCGACGGGTCGCCCGACGTCAACCAGTCGGCCCAGGTCCGCACACCGGGCGCGTTCACACCCCAACCGATCACGTCGATGCGGAGTCCTTCGGCTCGGGCGATGTCGGCGGCGGCCACCGCGCGCTCGACGGTCTCGGGTCCGACGAACAACAGACGCGCGTCGGAGTCGACGAGGATGTAGGCCGTCTCCTCCGCGGTCAGATGGAAGTTCACGGGCACCGTCGACGCACTGCCGAGCAGACAGCCGAGGTGGGCGAGGGCCGTTTCGGCGGCGTTCTCGGCGAACACCGCGACTCGGCGACTCGGACCCAGGTCGGTGGCCAACGCGATATTGGCCACTCGATTCAAGATGTCGTCGACATCGGCCCAACGCAAGGCCTTGTCGGGATCGCGCACGGCGATCTCGTCGGGACGTTCACGGGCCAGGTCGGCGGCGAAGACGGGCATCGGACGACCTCAGACGTCCGCGGCCACGCCGCGCTCGACGAGAGCCTCGCGATGGTTGGTGAAGTCCGCCGACAGATCGGCAGGCCCTCCGTAGTGGACCTGCAGGAATCGCCGCGAGAAGAGCCACTGTCCGTTCACCTTGCGGTACGCGTCGTCGTAATGAGCGAGAAGGATCCCCGACTGACCGTCGGCCCGACGAAAGCGCTCACTGATGGCCCAACGACCGGTGGCCTCGTCGGCCGAGGCACCTTGCCAGGCGTCACCGTTGTGAACGGTTTGCACCACCGCGGCGAATCCCGTCATCGCGCCGTACCACAGCTTCAAGATGGCGTCCTTGCCCTCCACCAGGCGGCCGCGGCCCAGGTCCCACACGGCGTCGTCGGCCCAACACGACCCCCACTGTTCACCCGACCGGTGGATGACGGCGTCGGCGTAGCGATTGATGAGACGTTGAATCGAGACGTAGTCGTCGACGGAGACGGGTGCGGCGGTGGTCATGGCTCTGTTCTAGCCCAACGGACCGTTCCCGAGCGATGGGAGCATCGCGGGAGGGTCCGTGCAACGCCGCCTGTCCGGCATCGGTCAGAATGGGCCGGTGAACGCCGAGATCGATCTCGAACGACTGACGTTGCTCGATCCGGACGTGTCCGACTGCCCCTACGCGGCGTACGACGCGTTGCGTCGGGAGGCTCCGGTGTGGCGCGACAACGCCACCGGCATGTTCGTCGTGACCCGCTACGAGGACGTCCGGATGGTGTTGACCGACACGGAGCGATTCACCAGCGCTCGCCACCGGGGCCGCATCGATCCGCGTAGCGCACGCCTGAAGAAGATCTACGAGGACAAGGGCTGGTTGCCGGGCGCCACGCTGGCGGCGCGCGACGACCCCGAGCACCGGGAGATGCGCGGGTTGTTCAACCACGCCTTTCGCCCTTCCAAGATCAAGGAGATGGACGACTTCATCGTCGACCTGGCCCACTCGCTGATCGACGAGTTCATCGGAACCGGCGAGTGCGACTGGGTGCGCGCCTTCGCCGTACCGCTGCCCCTGATCGTGATCGGGCGCCAGATGGGTGCGCGCGACGAGGACATGTGGCGCATCAAGGCGTGGACCGACGCCTGGGTGCATCGTCTGGGAATGATGCAGACCGAGGAGGAGGCGGTCTGGTCGACCGAGATGGAGATCGAGGCCCAGCACTACTTCCAACCGATCTTCGAACGTCTGCGTCGTGAACCCGACGACACGCTGCTGAGCGACCTGGTGAACACCGTGATCCCCGAATGGGGCCGCACCCTCACCGACAACGAACTGCACGCCGAGATGATGGCCGACACCTTCGTCGGTGGTTCGGAGACCACCACGAACGCGTTGGCCGAGGGTGTTCGTCTGCTCATCGAGAACCCGGGCGAATGGGACAAGGTCGTCAAAGATCCCGATCGATACGTGCCCCTGTTGGCCGAGGAAGTCCTGCGACTCGAGGGTCCGGTGCAGGGCCTGTTCCGCACCGCCGCCGTCGACGTCGAATTGCACGGGGTCACCATCCCCGCCGGGTCGGTCGTGAACGTACGTTACGGAGCCGCGAACCGCGACGAGAATCAATTCGAGTGCCCGGAGAAGATGGACCTCGACCGGGAGAACGTGCGCAGTCACGTGGCCTTCGGATTCGGCACCCACCACTGCCTCGGGGCGCCTTTGGCGCGACGCGAGTTGATCATCGGCTTTCGCGCCCTCGTGGACCGCGTGGACAAGATGTGGTTCATCGACGGAGCGAACGACTTCCGTCACCACCCGAATTTCTGCCTACGGGCCCTGAAACACCTTCACATCGGTTTCACTGCGCGTTGAGCGACTTCGGCACCGCACCACTGTCGTGGTAGTCGACCTCGTGTTCGATGCGACCATCCACGATTCGCAGCCAGCTCATCCCGGGACTCGACCATTTCTTGCCCACGTGCTGCTTGCCGAAAACCACGCCCATCTCCTCGGTGATGGTGGCGCTCATCACCCAGGTCACCGCCACGCCGTCGTCGCTGGTCCAGAACTGTTCGGGCAGCAACACCAGGTCGGGCCATTTGTCGAGTCCCTTCTTGAAGAAGGCACGGATGGCCGGCCATCCGGTGTGCGAACCGCCGACGATGTCGTTCAGGACGGCGTGCGGGTGCATCATCGTCTCGGGAGCGTCGGCGTCGCCGCTACTCCACGCGGCGAACAGATCCTTGACGAGTTGGATGCGGGGATCGGTGTTCGGACTCATGCCGAATACTGTCACACTGCGACGCCGAGTTCGACCAGACGGCGCAGGAAGACACGGTGGACCGCGGTTCCGATGATGGCCATGTTCGGCGCCGGATTCGTGCCGTTCTCGTAGAGTGCGCGACACGAGAGATTTGCGCACGACCCCTTGAAATAGTTGAACGCTTCCCAATATCGCCAGACGTCGGCCCCGATACGAATACCGGTGATGTCGGCCAAGCGCCCGAACCACTCCTCTTTGGGCAATGCGCGCGATCCACGCATCTGGATGCAGAAGACCCAGTCCTCCAGCGGGTCACCGAGGTGCCCGAACTCCCAGTCGGTGATGGCCGTCACTCGTTCGCCGTCGTGGACGAAGTTGTCCGGCCCGGCATCACCATGAACGACGCTCAACCGATCGCCGTCGGGCGCGTTGGACTCGAGCCACTCGGCACTGCGTTCCAGGTGGGCGATCGTCGTCTTGCTCGACGATCGGTAAACGTCGCGCCATCGCCGAACCTGCTTCATCGTCGCTTCTCGAGCACTCGACACGTTCGATGCCCCGAGCAGATCGCCCAAGGCGCCGGATGTCGGATCGATGCCGTGCATCGCGTGCAACACGCCGATGAAGTCGTTCACCGGCGACGGTGCGTCGGGCACGTGAGACACGTACTCCATCACGAAGAACCGTCGTCCGATGATCGCACCCGTCTCGTCGACGGCCAACACGCGCGCCACCGGAACACCGTGAGCGTGCAGGGCGGTCATCAATCGTGACTCCAGGACCCCGTCGGTTCCGAACACTCCACCCTGTTCGATGCGCACCACCACGCGCTCTCCGGTGGTCGACGTGGCGATCACCATCTCCCGGGAATGTCCCTCGCTGATGCGGCGAAACGACTCGACGGCCGGCCAACCCAAGGTGGCGGACAACCAGTCGGAGAGAGCATCGGACTCGGTCGGGTTCATGACGGGTTCAATCGCCCACGGAACGCCGACAACACCCCGCCGTCCGCGGCCAACTTCGCGTCGAGGTCCTCGACTTCCGACGTATCCGCGGCGACCGCGTGGTTCGGATCCACTTGCCGTTCGAGGACCGCGATCAACTGCACGACCGTCGTGCGGACCGCCGGATCCTCGATGATGGGAAGAACCGTCGTGCGCAGAACCGCGGCCGTGTTCCGCATCACCACCGCGTCGTCGAAGTCGGGCGACATCAGTCGCCTCGCAACAGGGCGGCGGCGCGAGCCTCGGCCTCGAAATCCCAACTGGAGCGCCACACCGGATCCGACAACGGACC
This sequence comes from Acidimicrobiales bacterium, assembly GCA_030833305.1. Classification (GTDB taxonomy): domain Bacteria; phylum Actinomycetota; class Acidimicrobiia; order Acidimicrobiales; family Ilumatobacteraceae; genus Casp-actino8. The sequence goes on from JAURHL010000040.1 coordinate 8,896, forward strand.
CTCGAGGCGATCCCATCCCTGCTTCTTGAACCAGTCGTAGGTGTGTCGGTGACCATCCTCGAAGCCGAGCTCGGGCTCGTATCCCAGCAAGCGACGGGCCTTGTCCATGCTCAACACCGCGTGATGTCGTGACCCGAAGAGGTGTCCGTACACGCCCGAGGGAAATCCCTCGGGACGGTCATCGGGGACCATCACCACGTCGGCCTCGACCCCGACGATGGCCGCCAAGGTGGTGACATAGTGCGAGGTGGTGACCGCTTCGGCGGTGGCGTTGAACACCTCGCCCTTGGCCGCGTCGACGCCGATCATGTCGACCATCATCCGACACAGGTCGTCGACGTGCCCGTACGAGCCGGTCACCAGACCTCCGTGAGGCAACAGGATCGGGCGCCGCTGGATGAGCCGCAGGAACATGGGGGTTTCCATGTCGTAGATGTTGTTGCAGGGGCCGTAAATGGCCGCCGGACGGACGACGGTGACCGGGAATCCCGTCGCCCCGTGACGCGTCAGCATCGCGCTCTCGGCCATGGCCTTGAATCCGCCGTACGAGCGCGGACCGCTGCGATCGATGTCGAGTTCCTCGTGCCACGGGAAAACCCCGAGTTGCGACTGGTCGTAGGCCATGATCGACGACACGTAGACGTAGTGACCCACCGAACCGTCGACCAGATCGAGCAGACCGGCGATGTCGCCGCCCCCGGCGACCATCACGAAACCGGACACGTCGAAGATCGCGTCCCACTCGCGGCCCGCCAGGACCCGCGACATCGCTTCCGAGTCGGTGCGATCGGCCACCAGATGTTCGACCCCGGCGGGCAGAGCGGTCGGCGTGACCCCTCGATTCAGGACCGCCACCTGGTGTCCTTCGGCCACCAATCGTTCGACCAGGCGACGGCCGACGAAAACGGAGCCCCCGAGCACCAGTGCGCGCATCAGAGGCCCTCGTACGGCCCGAGCACCACCGATTCCAGGTGTCCCGTTCCGGAGTCTCGAGCGTCGGCCAGATTCGTGCAACGACCCCAGGCCTCGGCGTAATGCCAACGATTGAGATCGGTGGGCTTGGGAGTGACGATCGACGTGACGCGGTCGATCTCCCAGACCTCGCCCTCGTGATGAAGGTCGCCGCGATACACACCTCGGCCCAACGCGTCGTCGAAACCGTTGTGATAGCCGCCGCCCTGCAGATACAACGGATAGGAGATCGGCTCGCTGCGATAGGACTCCACCACCCCGTCGGGTCGGGTGAGGTGCACGACGGACGACTTCAGCCGACGGGAGTTGCGGCCGTCGACCTTCACGAACTCCACCTCGTAGTCGAGCGACGTGTAGGCGAAGGACTCCCGGGGGTCACCGTAGGGATACACGCAACGCGTCTCGAGCTTCGTGTAGGGCGCTTTCGCGCCCGCGTGGTGGAACTGCCAGAAGATGCAACGATCCGGCATGCGATACCAACACCACTGACGCAACCCGGGGGGCGCCGTGTGAACGGGCGGCGGAGCGATCACGTTGGTGCGCGGTCCACCGGTCTGGTTGCCGATCCCCCACGAGTGATCGCGCACGCCGGTCCAGTCGTTCACTTCGATGCGCTCGCCACCCACCTCGATCCAACCGTTCACCCTCATCACCTGGTCGTAGTTCGAGCGATCGCTGTGCAATCGACCGTTGACGTAGACCTGAACGTGGTCCTCGTTGTAGGGAGCATGAACCCCCTCCCACGACAGGTCGTACGCCTGGCCGTGTTCGTTGGCGGCACAGACGGTGCGCAAGGTGCGCAGTCCCTCGACGATCTCGACCGACATCGGTCCGACGGCGATGTCGTCGATGGCCGGACGAAGACGACGGGACCAACGCATGTTGTGTTGCCGACCGTCGAGGGCCGTGCAGACGAATCCGTCGATGACGTCGTTGTTGATGTGCAGACGCAATCCCATGAACCACGCCACCCGGCCGGCGTCGTCGCCCATGGTGAAGTAGAAACCGTCGCTCCAGTGCTGCGACCCGTCCACCACGGTGTCGAACGTGTTGCCGATCTGATGACGGGGGAACTCGTCGAATCTGGTCAGTTCGCGCCCCACGGGGCAAACCCTAGAAGATCGGGTCGATAAGAATGGTCCTCGGGGATGCACCGACCATCGTCGGTCGGCCCGCGAGGGGGACACATGATCGCCGATCACAGCAACACGTCGCTCGACCGAATGTGGTCGTTGTCGGGTCGTCGCGCCGTCGTCACCGGCGGAGCCAAGGGCATCGGGGCGGCCACGGCCAAGCGTCTCGCCGAAGCCGGCGCTGACGTGATCGTGGCCGACATCGACGAGAGCGGAGCGGCGCGGACCGCCGTGGAGATCGCCGGTGCGACCGGGCGCACCGTCATCAGCACCGCGCTCGACATCAGCGACACCGCATCGATCGTGGCGGTCACCGATCTGTGCGTCGAGCGTCTCGGCGGTCTCGACATCTGGGTCAACAACGCCGGCATCTACCCCACCACCGGACCGGCGTTGCAGGCGAGCGACGAGTTCATCGATCGACTCCTCGAGGTGAACGTGCGCGGCTCCTATGCGTGCGCGCGCGAGGCGGCCAAGCGCATGAGCGCCGGTGGCGTCATCGTGAACCTCGCCTCCACCACCGGATTCCGGGCCGCTCCCGGCATCAGTGCGTACGTCGTCTCCAAACACGCGGTGGTCGGACTCACGAAGTCTTTGGCGCTCGAGTTCGGACCGATGAACATCCGCGTGGTCGGCGTCGCGCCCGGACCGATCGACACCCCCGGCGTGCAGGACCAACTCGCACCGCTCAAGGCCGCCGGCCTCGACGTCGGTGCCCGCATGAGCCAGACGTTGCTCGGTCGCGCCGGGCAGGCCGACGACATCGCCCGCGTGATCCTGTTCCTCGCCAGTGACATGGCGGCCTGGATCACCGGTGAGGTCGTGGTGGCCGATGCCGGATCGTTGGCGGGCTGACCGTGTCCACGCGCCCACCGATACCCACCACCGCCGATCACCTCACCGCCGATTGGCTGAACCGGGCCTTCGACGGGTCCGTCGCCGAGATCGTCGACGTGCGGGCCGAGCGCCTGGGCGAGGGTGTCGGCCTGCTGGGCGAGGTCACCCGATTGCACCTGCGCTACCGCGACGGCTCCGAGGGTCCGCGACCGACCACCATGATCGCCAAGTGCCAAGCGGCGGCTCCCGGCAACGTGTTCATGTCCCAAGCCATGGGTTTCTACGAACGCGAATCGAACTTCTATTCGCGGTTCTCGCGGACCATCAATCTTCGCGTTCCCTACTGCCACTACACCGACGTCGACCCCACCGGGGCTCCGTACATCGTTCTCATCGAAGAGATCACCGGGGCGCGCATGGTCGACCAGATCGTCGGAGCCGGATACGACGACAGTGCCGCCATCCTCGACCAGGCCGTCACCTTGCACTCCACGTTCTGGGACAACGAACTGCTGCGATCGCTCCAGTGGCTGCCTCCCATGAACAATCCGCTCTACCGTGCGGCCCGCGAGATGGCCGAACCCAAGTTGGAGTCGTTCATCGACACCTGGACCGGCATCGTGCCCGATCGCACGCTCCCCTGGATGCGGCAGCTGACACCCAAATACCCCGACATGGTCGATTGGTGGGTGGACCAGGGCAAGGCCACGTTCGTGCACATGGACTTCCGCGCCGACAACTTCCTCTTCGGCGGATCGGCCGGAGCGGGCACGGTCACCGTGCTCGACTGGCAACTGAGCGCCCGTCACGTCGGCATGTGGGACGTGGCCAACTTCCTCGGTCAGTCCGTCACCATCGCGAACCGCCGTGACTGGGAGGCCGATCTGGTGCGCCGGTACTACGACGGCCTACTCGCCGCCGGCGTCACCGACTACACCTGGGATCGCTGCTGGCGCGACTACCGGTACTGCTTGTTCCATCAGGCGTGGTCGCAGGTGGCCGTCAGCGACATCGACCCGGGCAACGATCGTGGACGGCGGTTGCTGCACGAGATGATCACACGGGCCTTCGCCGCCGTCGACGACAACGACTGCGACGATCTTCTCGGGGAGTTCTGAGCGTGAACCCCGAGCTCGTCGACCGACTCACCCGGGAGATGCGTTACGAGTACTCGCGCACGGCACCGCCGGCGGGATTCCCGCGGTTTCCGGACATCCCGGTCGGCCGCTTCGTGAGCGACGAGTTCTGGGATCTCGAGCGCCGCCATCTGTGGACCAAGGTCTGGGTCATCGCCGGTCGCTCCGAGGACGCCCCCAACCCGGGCGACTTCTTCACCTTCGACGACCTCGGATCACCGATGGGTCTCGTGCGCGGCAACGACGGCGAGCTACGCGCGTTCTACAACACCTGTCAGCACCGGGGCGCGCCGGTCGTGCGCGACGCCAAAGGTTCGGCTCGGCTACTGCGTTGCCAGTACCACTCGTGGTCCTACGACATCGACGACGGCCACCTC
>JAURHL010000041.1 GCA_030833305.1 Acidimicrobiales bacterium
GTCGAGAACTCCGCGTGGAGCGACGGATTCGATCGTCGCTGGGTGACCGAATCGACGATTCCCGACGATGGTCGCGAGGGTGGCGGTCGAGCGATGGCGTGGTTCCGGGTGACCGACGCGCTGGGCGATCCGTCGAATCACGACGCGCAATTGCTGCACCGCTGCGCCTTCACCTTCTTGAGCGACGACCTACCCACCGACGCCGTGGTGCGCACTCATCCGGTCATCAGTTCTCGACCGGAGAACGCCCGCAATTTCTACGGCGCCAGCCTCGATCACACGATCTGGTTCCATCGCCCCATCGAGAGCGATCGCTGGCATCTGCACGACTTCACGTGTCACTCGTTGGGCAACAGTCGAGGACTCGCGCTCGGTCACATCTTCAGTGAGGACGGAGTGCACGTCGCCACCGTGGCGCAAGAGGCACTCATTCGCGACTGGCGTCGGTGACGGCTCGACTCGTCGCCCGTCGCCACGGTGCGTGAACGAAAAACGGGCGCCCGTTGGGGCGCCCGCATTTGCTGGTGGTCGAGACCGGCGTCGATCCGGTGACCCTACGCTTTTCAGGCGTATGCTCTGCCGACTGAGCTACTCGACCTCGTGCGCTCGTTGCCGAAACGCACTAGCGGTCCCGACGGGACTCGAACCCGCGACCTCCGGCTTGACAGGCCGGCGTGAACTCCAACTTCACCACGAGACCAAACGTTGATTGCTCATTGCTTGGGTATTGCTGTATGTCAGGCATTGCTATCACCGGTTGCCCGGTTTGCACCCCCAACGGGATTCGAACCCGTGCCGCCACCTTGAAAGGGTGGTGTCCTAGGCCACTAGACGATGGGAGCCTGTAGCGGACGTAACGCTACCTGCGTATTCGCGAGTGACCAACCGGCCCTCAGCCGTTGGCGGATTCTCCCGAGCCCTGCATTCGACGCTTGCGGAAGGCAACGGCACCACCGATCGCGGCGGCCGCCACCACGCCGGCGCCGATGACCAAGCCCGCTCCTCCACCGCCACCACCGTCGGAATCCTCGGCCGGTGCGTCGGTCGGCGCCACACTGGCCAACGTGGTCGTCGGCGCCGCGATGACCATCGGCGCCTCGGTGGTGACCACTTCGGGCACGATCGCTCCGCGGAACGGACCCGAGATCTCGTACGTGATGCCGGCCGCTTTGCCGGTGGCACCGATGGCATCGATCGCCGCGAATCCGGGAACGATCTCGGCGATGTCGCGGTTGCTCGGCCCACGCTGCGACGAGAAGTAGAGACGATCACGATTCGGGCTGAACACCGGACCGGTCATCTCGGACAACTCGTGTCCCGCGGCCACCACGCGAACGAACGGAGCCACCACACCATCGGGTGTGATGATGCACAACTCCATGTTGCCACCGTCCTCGGCGACGATCAGATCTCCCGAACCGGCGTCCACGGTGATGTTGTCGACGTGCGACAGCACCGCACCTTCGGTCCCCAGTCCGTCCGGGTCGCCCTTCCACACCAACGTGTACTTCTGGGTGGCGATGTCGATCTCATGAACCGAGTGATCGCCCTTGCTGGTGAAGAACACCTTGCCTTCGTGATACCAACAACCTTCGTTGCCGGGGAAGATGGTCGCACCGGGAACCTGGTCGCGCGTCGGAGTGGTGGCTCCCGACGGGTCGGACACCACTCCCCACGTGACACCACCGTCGGCGTCGACGATGCAGGCCTCGAGAACACCGGCCGACAGATCGGGATACGCGGAGGGCGTGTAGCGATAGAAGCGACCCGCGCCGTTGTCTTCGGTCATGTACACGGTCTTGTTGACCGGATCGACCGCGGCGGCCTCGTGCGACCACAAACCCATGGCGGTGTGAGCAACGGCTTCCTTGGCACCGGAGGGGTCGCACTCCCAGATCCGACCCGTTCCGGCGAAGTTCTCCTCACCACTCAACCAGGTGCCCCACGGTGTGGGTCCACCGGCACAGTTCGAGTTGCTGCCTTCCAGGATGCGGTAAGCGTCGAGGATCTCTCCGTCGGCGCCGAAGTGAATGGCCGAGACACCACCCGACGCCGGCGCCATGAACTCGAAGACCTCGCTGTTGCACACGTAGTAGTACCCGCCCTCGCCATCGTCGAACGTGGCGGCGCCATCGGGGAACGGGTGCCAGGTGTAGTCGGTGTCGCCCACGGGATCGCCACCGATCGCGATGATGCGCGACGTGAACCCGGCCGGCAACAGCAGTCCGTTCTCGTCGGGCGTTTCCGACAACGGTCCGTAGGGACTCTCGCCGGGCACGGCCGTGTCGCGACGACGCGCCCCCGATGCGAACACCGCGCTCGGAATGGCGGCACTGGCACCGGTGGCCAGAATGCCCGCACGCAGAAAATGACGACGATCCATGATTCCCCCTTTTTCGCCCCCCAGGCGATGACGCGAATCTAGATCAAGAAATCGCGACGCGTGGTCGCAAAAAACTTTTGCTGGGGAGCAAGGAATCGAACCCTGAATAACAGAACCAGAATCTGCTGTGTTGCCAGTTACACCACTCCCCACAGAGCACCGAACTGGAGCACCACGATTGTAGTGGCGAAGGGTCCGAGCACCACCTAGCCCAACAGGGATTCCGTTCGCTCGAATCCCAGTACTCGACCCACCGCTACGCCACCGGCTTCCTGCACGTGCTTCTTGAAGGCCGCGAAACCTCTGACCGGGCTGGTTCGCGTGGAGGACGTGTAGGCCCGCAGCCCCAACTCCTCGGCCATCAGCCTGATGCGCAAACTGTGGAACGGGTCGCTCACCAGGATCACCGACCCCACGCCGTGTTGGTCCGCCAGCTCGGCCACGTTCTGCAGTGACTCCCACGACGACCGTCCGGTGTCCTCGAACAGGATCGCACTGGCCGGGATCCCCCGTTCTTGCAGATACTCCGACGACGTCGACGCCTCGGTGAATCGATCACCCGGTTGATTGCCGCCGGTGACGATCACCAGCGGAGCCGCGCCGTCGGCCCACAACAGGAGAACGTGATCCAAACGTGCCTGCAGTTGCGGTGACGGTCGACCGTCGTATTGCGCCGCCCCCATCACCACGATGGCATCGCCGCGTTCGGTTCCGTGCTGGCGGCCGACCCACCACACCTGTGCCAACGAGATCACCAGATACACGAGTGCCAGCAACACCACACAGGCGATCACCCCGAGGAAGCGTCGCCAGCCTCCGGCCCGCCACCATCGGGGCGGACGCAGGAATCGTCGTCGCAGGCTGACCAAGCGCGACAGACGCACCGGCGTCTCGTCGGTCGACGACGCGGCCGCATCGAGCGACACGTCCGGATTCAGCGGGCTCGCTCCGACGCCACCCGCATGCGGGTCATGGTCTCGTCACGTCCGAGCAACTCGAGCGCCTCGAACAACGGCGGGCCGACGGTGCGGCCGGTCACCGCCACGCGCACCGGGGCCTGCGCCTTGCCCAGTTTCAATCCCCGCGCGGCGCCCGTGGCCTCCAGGGTCGTCTTCAGGGCATCCGCGGACCAGTCGGTCAGCGCATCGAACGCGACGATCGCATCGTTCAACATCGCGACGGCATCATCGCCTCCGAACGTCTTGGACCACGCCGTCTCGTCGATGATCGGGGCGGCGAGGAAGAGGAAATCCACCAACGCGACGATCTCGTTCATGGTCACCATGCGCGTCTGAGCCAACGGTGCGATCGAACGGAACACGTCGGCATCGAACTGATCGGGGCTCCACGGCACGTCACCGGTCAGGAACGGTTCGCACGCCGAGATGAACTGATCCAGTGACATGGCGCGGATGTACTCGCCGTTGAAAGCGGCCAACTTCTTGAGGTCGAAAAACGCGGGCGAATGATTCACGTCCTCCAAACGGAACTCGGCCTGGATGCGCGACCACGCAACGATCTCCTCGTCGCCGTGGGGTGCCCAGCCGAGCGTCATCAGATAGTTCACCATCGCCTCGGACAAGTAGCCCTCGTCGCGGAACTGTTCGAGCGCCACCTTGTCGCGCCGCTTCGACAACTTCTTGCGCTGCTCGTTCACCAGCACCGGCACGTGGGCCCACACCGGCGGTCGGTGTCCGAGGGCCTCCCACAACATTTGCTGTTTGGGTGTGTTCGGAAGATGTTCTTCGGCGCGCACGACGTGACTCACGCGCATCGACACGTCGTCGACCACGTTGGCCAACAGGAACATCGGCGACCCGTTGCCGCGCAACAACACGAAATCCTCGATGGTGTCGTTGGCGAACTCCACGCGTCCACGCACCAGATCGTCGACGACGGTGGTTCCCTCCGGAACACGGAACCGCAACACCCGACCGGGCCCGGGTTCCAGCCCGCGATCGCGCGAGTAGCCGTCGTAGCCGGGCTTGCTGTTCTGCTTCGACCGTTCCTGGATCTGTTCCGACGTGAGATCGCAGTAATAAGCCCGGCCTTCGGCGAACAATCGGTTGGCCGCGGCCACGTGCTCATCGGCGTAGCTGCTCTGGAAGTACGGTCCCTCGAAGGTGGGATCGTCCCGCTTCACTCCGATCCAGTCGAGGGCATCGATGATGCCCTGCGTCCATTCGGGTTTGTTTCGCGCCTCGTCGGTGTCCTCGATGCGCAGGACGAACGTCCCACCCAGACGCTTGGCCAGCGCCCAGTTGTACAGAGCGGTGCGCGCACCCCCGACGTGGAAGAAGCCGGTGGGCGACGGCGCGAAGCGAAAACGGGGGGAGGCGACATCAGTCATGCTCCTCGTACGCTAACGCTCGCTTCCCACGGCACTAGCGTCACCGCCATGGCACGGCATGCATTCAGCGTCCCTCGCGAACAACATCCCGGCCACCGTTCGGTCTCCGGTGGCTTGGCACGGGCGGCCGTCTTCGGCATCAGCGACGGCTTGGTCTCGAACGTCTCGCTGGTGATCGGCTTCGCCGGAAGCGGTGTGGACTCCAACGTCGTGCGTCTCGCCGGCATTGCTGGAGCCATCGCCGGCGCCGCCAGCATGGCCGCCGGCGAATGGGTGTCGGTGTCGGCCCAGAACGAACTCATCACCCGCGAGATCGACATCGAACGTCGCGAGCTTCACGTGAACACCGCCGCCGAAACCATGGAACTCGCCAAGATGTACGAGAGCCACGGCATCGAACCGGAGCGCGCCGCCGCGGCCGCCGCCGACGTGATGCGTCGACCCGATGCCGCGCTCGCCGTGCACGCCCGCGAGGAATTGGGCGTCGATCCCGGCGTGTTGCCCTCGGCGTGGAAAGCCGCGGCACTGTCGTTGATCTGTTTCATCTTCGGCGCCTTGTTGCCCGTGATCCCGTGGTACGTCGGTTCGGGGAACGGTGCCAAGATCGCGTCGATCGTCATCGGAGTTGTGGCCGCCGCCTTGGTTGGTGCGGTCATCGGACGATCGGCCGAGAAGAAGGTGTGGTGGAGCAGCCTCCGCCAGGTGCTCATCTTGATCGTCGCCTGCGGCGTCACCTATCTCATCGGTTCGTTGTTCAACGTGGCCGTGGCCTGATCGGAGCACCGCCATGCAACGCAACGTTCTCGGCACCGATCTGGTCCCCTGCTCGTACGACCCGATGACCGGCTACTACCGAACCGGATGTTGCGAGTCCCGCGGCGACGACCCCGGGGTTCACGTGGTGTGCGCCGTCATGACCGACGAATTCCTCACGTTCAGCAAGCGGGCCGGCAACGACCTCAGCACCCCGATGCCCCAGTACGGTTTCCCCGGCCTGAAGGCCGGCGACCAATGGTGCTTGTGCGCCTCGCGCTGGCAGGAGGCATTCGAAGCGGGTGCCGCACCCAAGGTGGTGCTGGCCGCCACCCATCTGTTAGCCCTGGAATTCTGCGATCTCGAGGCCCTGAGAGCCCACGCACTCGACACCTGAACCTATGAGAACTATGGGTAGGGACTATCGGTAGGGATTATCGATAGTTAGCATCGCGCCATGACCACCGGGCGCCGCCGATCCGATGCCGCTCGCAACGACGAGCTCTTGCTCGACGCGGGCGTCGATCTCTTGCGCGAGAAGGGTCCCGATCGACTTGGTGCTCTCGATCTGGCCCGCTCGGCCGAACTCACCACCGGTGCGGTGTACTCCCGATACGAGAACACCGAGGAGATCTTGGTGGGGTTGTGGCAGCACCGACTGTCGGGCGCCATGAGATCGTTCATCGAAACCGCACTCGACACGCTCGACCCCGGACCCCAGCGCAACGAGGCCCAGATGGTCATCGCCCGGGCGCTGACCAACCCGGTCGGTCCCCTCACCCCGGCCATCAGTTTGATGATCGCGGCGCCACGAATTCCCGAGTTGGCCGAAGTCGTGATCCCCGACGTCACCTCGTGGTTGACGGATCTCGGCGTCGAGCAGCGGCCCGCGGGTCCCGACTCCGATCGGAAACTTCTCACCGTGGGTTTCGTGGTCGGTTGTCTGTATTTCGCCGCCGTCGACCTGTTCGAGGCCGCCAACTGGGAAGTGATGAAGCCCGCCGCCCACATGGTGCTCGACAACCGTGACGAGCCCACGTGGCCCGTCCCCGACGGAGAGCTCCATCACGACATCACCATCGACACCGGAGACACCACTCGCGACGCGTTGGTGAACGGCGCAGCCCGGGTCATCTCCCGCGGCGGCGTCGAGCGCGCCACCACGCAACGCATCGCACGAGCCGCGGGACTGCCGACGTCCGCCCTCTTCTCGGACTACCGGACGCGGCAGGCTTTGTTCAGCGACGTCGCCGAGAAACTCTTGAACCGCCTGTACAAGGGCGCGAGAGGCGACTACCTCGTGCCTTCGGTGACGACGACCCACACGGATCCGTTCGTCCGTTCGCGACAGGATCCTCGCGTTCCCGCTTACGAACGAGCGCTCCAGAGCCAGGCGATGCTGGCGAATCGCACCTTGCTGGCGGTGTCGGGGCGCGATCAACGACGACTACGCCTGGAGTTCCATCTGGCCGCGATTCACGATGCCGACATCCGTCGGGCTCTGCATCTCGCCGATGCGGATGCGAATTCCCATGCGGCCGACTTGTTCAAGAACGCGTTCGGTCTCGACATCGACGTCGTTCGCCCCGGAGTGGAGATGTTGCGCGTGCTGGCGCAGGGAATGATGCTGCTCGAGGAATGCACCGGACTCGCCCGCGGGGTCGACACCCGTCTCGTGTTCGAACCTCTCTTCAACTATGCCGTGGACGAAACGATCAGGCGCCACGCCTGACGATCAGATCGACGACATCAACAGTTCGGAATCACCCGTGATCGACGGAACCAAGCCGTCGGCGACCGGCATCAACTGCTCGCAGAAGAAGCGCGCCGACGTCAACCGTTCGGTCACCACCGTGTCGTCGAGCCCGCTGTCACTGGCGATCACCGCCGACTCGGCGAGCAGATAACCACCCGTGAGGACACTGATGAGGCGCAGGTACGGAGTGGCCCCCGACAGGAGATCCAGCTGATTGCCGCCGTGCTGGGCCAGCCAATCGGTGGCCTCTCGGGTGGCCGCCAACGTCTTGGTCAACGCGGCACGAATGCCCGACATCTGGGGACGACCATCCAACTTGGTGATCAGGGAGTCGATCGAGTCCAGATGACGCTTGACCACCGCGCCACCTTGCATCCCCAACTTGCGACCCACCAGGTCGATGGCCTGGATGCCGTTCGTGCCCTCGTAGATGGTGGTGATGCGGGCGTCGCGGTAGTGCTGGGCCACACCGGTCTCCTCGACGAATCCCATGCCGCCGTGGATCTGAACGGCGATGCCCGTCAGCTCGACGGCCATGTCGGTGCCCCAACCCTTGGACATCGGCGTGAGGAGCGCGGCCAGATCGGCGGCGAACTCGCGCTCGCTCGCATCGGGGTGATGCTTGGCCACGTCGAGACACGCGGCGTTCCAATACGTCAGTCGACGTAGCGCTTCACAGGTGGTCTTGATCGTCATGAGCATGCGCTTCACGTCGGGGTGATCGATGATCGGCGAGGACTCGCCCGCCGGTGCACCCGGCGCGCGACCCTGACGGCGATCCTTGGCGTATTGCAACGCCTGCTGGTACGCACGATCACCCAACGAGAGTCCCTGCAGGCCCACCGACAGACGGGCCTGATTCATCATGGTGAACATGTACTGCATTCCCCGGTTTTCCTCACCGATGAGGTAGCCGGTGGCGCCACCGTTGTCGCCGAAAGACAGGACACAGGTGGGGCTGGCGTGAATGCCCAACTTGTGCTCGACCGACACGCACGTGATGTCGTTCTTGCGGCCGAGCGAACCGTCGTTGTTCACGATGTACTTGGGCAAGATGAAACACGAGATGCCCTTGGTGCCCGCGGGGGCGTCGGGGGTACGGGCCAGAACGAGGTGAACGATGTTGTCGGCCATGTCGTGCTCGCCGAACGAGATGTAGATCTTGGTGCCCGAGATTCGGTACGAACCGTCGGCGTTCTTCACGGCCTTGGTCCGCACCGCCCCCACGTCACTTCCCGCGTCGGGCTCGGTGAGATTCATGGTTCCCGACCATTCGCCGGTGATCATCTTGGGCAGGTAGGTCATCTTCTGTGATTCGCTGCCGTGATGAAGGATCGCGTCGATGGCTCCCTGCGTGAGCAACGGGCACATGGAGAAGGCCATGTTCGATGCGGTGAGGATCTCCTGCAGGGCGATGCCCACCACCCACGGGAACCCGCCGCCACCGAATCCGGTCTCGAACGGAACGGCCCCCCATCCGGCCAACACGTAGTGCTGATAGGCGTCGGCGAATCCGGGTGCCGTGGTCACCGAGTGGTCGGGGTTCAAGCGCACACCGAACGTGTCGCCCACCTTGTTCAACGGAGCGATCTTTTCCTCCATGAACCGCGCGGCTTCCTCCAACAGGTCGCGCACCACCGACGAGTCGACGTCGAGATAACCGGGTAGTTCGAGGATCCGGTCGAGTCCGCACACGCGGTTGAGGACGAAGTCGATGTCGGCGAGGGGGGCGCGGTAGTCGGTCACGCCGTCAGGTTACGACGCGGAACGCGACGATGAGATCTCAGGCGCCGGTCAGCGTGCGCCATGCGACCGGAGTCGCGGCGGCCACCGCGGCCGGCGTCATGCGCAACGTCGCTTCGGGCACCAGGTCGGCGATGGCGCGACCTTCCTTGTAGTGATGCACGTTGCCCACTCCGTCGAACAATTCGGCCCGACGCGCCACCAATTCGTGGGGCGGGTTCGCGTCGAAGAAGCCCCACATCGTGAAAGCGATCGTGAGATCGTGCACCACCGGCGCGCGTCCGAACAGTGACGCGCGACGCAGGGCGATGTTCAGACAACCACGAATGGCGTCCTCGGCCGAAGGTCCGCCGACGAGATGCAAGCGATGCCGCATGCGATTGGCCAGCATCAACCCGTACCCCTGATCCGGCCCTTGGTACCCCAAACGCTCACCGGCGGGTTGGAAACCCTCGATGTCGGTGGGGCGATCGTTCACCCATGCCGCCGGAGCGACCTCGGGTGACGAATACGTGCGGACCTCGTCGAGGACCGGGGTGGGGGCGAACTTGGGTGCGGACATCGTCTCTACCGTATTCGCTCAGGCGTCGGCGTGCAGGAGTCCGTACACCAACGATTCCTCCAGGGCCCGCCAAGAAGCTTCGATGATGTTCGGGCTGACGCCGATGGTCGTCCACGAACGCTCGCCGTCGGTGGCGTCGATCAGAACGCGGGTGACGGCACCCGTGGCCGAACCACCGTCGAGGATGCGCACCTTGTAGTCGGTCAGGTGGATGCGGTCGACGCTCGGATGAGCCTGCGAGACCGCGGCCCGCAGCGCGGTGTCGATGGCGTTCACGGGTCCGTTGCCCTCGGCGGTGTGAACGTGGCGGGTGGCCGAGCCCTCGGGTCCGACCCACACCTTCACCGTGGCTTCGGTGGTGAACGAACCGGTGGCGGACTCGTCCGTGATCACCCGCATGCTCTCGACACGGAAGTACGGCTGTTCCCAGCCCGTGGCACGGCGCATGAGCAACTCGAGCGACGCGTCGGCGGCCTCGAAGTGGTAGCCCTCGTGCTCGAGACGCTTCAGGTCGTCGATCACCTGATTGACCGCCGGACCGTCCATGGCCAGACCGAGTTCCTCGGCCTTGATGGCGATGGTGGCCTTGCCGGCCATCTCGCTGACCACGAAGCGCGTACCGTTGCCCACCAGTTCGGGATCGACATGTTCGTAGGCGTCCTTCGCTCGCGCGATGGCGCTCACGTGCAGACCGGCCTTGTGTGCGAACGCTCCCGAGCCCACGTAGGGGGCCTGCGGGTTGAGAGGGCGGTTCAACACCTCGGCCACGTGGTTGCTGACGGCCGTGATGCGCTCGAGGCGACCCTCGGGCAGGCAGTCGAAGCCCAACTTCAACTGCAGGTTCGGGATGACGGTGGTGAGGTTCGTGTTGCCCGTGCGCTCGCCCAGACCGTTCAGTGTTCCCTGCACGTGACGCGCACCGCTGAGCACGGCGGCCATGCTGTTGGCCACGGCGCATCCGGTGTCGTCGTGACAATGGATCCCGATGACGACGTCGTCACCCACGTGACGCTTCACCGACGCGACGATCTCTTGCACCTCGTGAGGCAGGCTTCCCCCGTTGGTGTCGCACAACACCAGATGACTGGCGCCCTTCACGACGGCGGCCTCCAACGCGCGCAGAGCGAACTCCTCGTTGCGCTTGAAGCCGTCGAAGAAATGCTCCATGTCCACCAGCACGCGGCGACCGTGACCGTGCAGGTACTCCACGGAGTCGGCGATCATCGCCACGCCCTCGTCGAGCGTGGTCTGCAACGCGTTCAGCACGTGGTAGTCCCAACTCTTGGCCACGATGCACACCGCGCTGGTGCCGGCGTCGATGAGGTGACGCAGCGTGGCGTCGTCGTCGACCTTGCCCTTGGGGCGACGCGTGGAACCGAACGCCACGAGCGTGCTGGAGGTGAGTTTCAGTTCCTTCGCCGCGCGCGTGAAGAACTCGATGTCCTTCGGATTCGCACCCGGCCATCCACCTTCGATGAAGTGCACGCCGAGAAAGTCCAACTGCTCGGCGATGCGCAACTTGTCCTCCACCGACGCGGAGACGCCCTCCACCTGCAATCCGTCGCGCAGTGTGGTGTCGAATACTTCGATCATGTTGCTCATGTTGGTTCCGTCACTTCTTGGTCGTGTCGTGTTTCGTCGTGCTGTGAGTGGTGCCGTGAGTCGTTCCCGAGAAACAGAAAAGCCGCCCTGGAGGCGGCTGACTGCGCACGAGAACGAGCCCGTGCGCTATCGAATAATGATGATCGACGCAACGGCGGTTGCGATGCGGGGTGCGGTCACGACGTTCATCGCTTGTCAGTCAACCGGCTCCAGGCTCGTGCGTCAACGTGGACGCCGTTGACGGGTCCGTTTTCTGTGGACATCACTGTGGATGGACGGTGCATAATCCGGCCCTCCTTGTGCACAAGTGAGAAAGTCGGGGGATAACCCTGTGGGTACAAAAATACCCCTTGACCTGCGGAAACGTGGCGGGCATAGTGGGGACACCACGGCGACGACCACGCGAGTCTCGACGGAGGTGGCACTGGGGAAACTCGGAACCACCACCGCAATTCGATGAGTCGGCGCCTCGGGAGAGAGTCCACTCCGATCCGACGGGAAACCGACGGGGAGGTCCGGAATCGGCGACAGGGCAACCATGCGTCGGGGCCGGAAACGGCAATTCGCCCGCCGGGGGCAACTCCGACGGGCGAATCAAGTGAGCGAAGGAAGGGTAACAACCGGAGATCGCGTACTGGTGGATTCTCGAACGGGAGACGCCCCGAGCGGAGCGCTGGGAAACCGGCAGCACCCTCGGGGCTCTCTTGCGTTTCGACCCGATGTTCGATCTCGCACACGTCGGTAGGGTGCGCGCATGAGCGACCCCCAGCGTGACCTCTCCCCCGGCATGCGCGAGCAATTGGAACTCGGTTACGTGTTCGGGGGTTTGTCCACCTTCGGTCAACGGCCGTTTCTTCCCGATCCCGAAATGCTCGACGAGTGGAAGCCACACGTGGCCATCGTCGGTGCTCCCTTCGACATCGCCACCACGAATCGACCCGGCGCCCGCTTCGGCCCGCGAGCCATTCGTTCACAGGCGTACGAACCCGGCACCTACCACATGGATTTGGGCATCGAGATCTTCGACTGGCTCGAAGTGGTCGACTTCGGCGACGCGTATTGCCCCCACGCCGACACCGCCACCAGTCACGCGAACATCAAGGCCCGCGTGAAGGAAGTGGCGGGTCGCGGAATCGTTCCCATCATCCTCGGCGGCGATCACAGCATCACCTGGCCGGCCGCCACCGCGGTGGCCGAGGTGAAGGGATTCGGCAAGGTAGGCATGGTGCATTTCGACGCTCACGCCGACACCGCCAACATCATCGACGGCAACCTCGCCAGTCACGGCACACCGATGCGTCGATTGATCGAGTCGGGTGCCATACCCGGGCCCAACTTCGTGCAGGTCGGGCTGCGCGGTTACTGGCCGCCGAAGGAAGTGTTCGACTGGATGGGCGAACAGGGCATGCGGTGGCACACCATGGACGAGATCTGGAACCGTGGCTTCAAAGCGGTCATGGACGACGCGGTGCGCGAGGCTCTGGCCTCGGCCGATCACCTGTACATCTCGATCGACGTCGACAGCCTGGACCCGGCTTTCGCCCCGGGCACCGGCACGCCCGAACCTGGTGGCATCTTGTCGTCCGATCTGTTGCGCATGGTGCGCACGTTGTGCGTGGAACACGACGTGGTGGGCGTCGACATCGTGGAAGTGGCGCCGGCCTACGACGTGAGCGAGCTCACCGTGAACGTGGCGCACCGACTGGCCTTCGAATGCTTGGCCGGCATGGCGGCCCGCCGCCGCAACGCAACCAGCTGACCAGCGATCTGGGTATCCGAAGTGCCCGTTTTCGGGCACTTCGGATACCCAGATCGCGGCGCGGCGCGACGCGGCGCGAGGCGAGGCGAGGCGAGGCGACGTTGATGGGTTACTTGACCAGTTCGCACCAGTGCGAGTACTTGGCCTC
>JAURHL010000042.1 GCA_030833305.1 Acidimicrobiales bacterium
CGGGTGGACCACGCGTGACCTGGCCGCTCATCTGGTGGTGCGCGAGACCCGGCCCGATGCCGCCGGCGGGATCCTCTTCGCCCGGCTCGCTCCTCATGGCGACCGGGTACGCGACAAAGTGGCCCGCACCGACTGGACCAAACTCGTGGAACGAGTGCGGTCGGGTCCCCCACGACTGTCGCCCATGCGTGTTCCGGCGCTCGATCGACTGACCAACACCCTCGAGTACTTCGTGCACCTGGAGGACGTGCGTCGCGCCCAGCCGGACTGGTCCCCACGCGACCTCCCCGCCGAGCTGGAGGACGCGTTGCTCGGGGCCCTCGAGCGCGGTGCGAGGTTGATGGGGCGGCGGGCCCCGTGTGGTCTCACCATGACCCCGCGCGGGGGAATCGCGATCGTCGCCAAGAAGGGACAACCGGTCGTCGACGTTTCCGGTCCCACGGGCGAACTCGTGCTGTTCATCTACGGACGGCGGTCGGTGGCGCGGGTGGAACTGACCGGACCCGATGACGCGGTGGCCGCGGTCGAATCGACGCGCTTCGGAGTCTGATGGTCGGGTAACGGAGCACACCGTCTCCAACTGACAAGATCAAACACGTGACCCGTGACATCGACGCCCTTCTCGGACGAATGACCATCGAGGAGAAGGCGTCGATCACCACCGGTGCCACCCTGTGGAGCACCAACGCCGTCGAAGCCCATGACATCCCCGTCATCACCGTCACCGACGGTCCGGCGGGCGCTCGAGGACCGTTCACACCGGGCATCGGAACCCAGGTGGCCACGCTGTGCATTCCGTGTGGCTCGGCCCTCGGAGCCACCTTCGACACCGACCTTCTGGAGCAGTTGGGGCGCGCGCTCGGGCACCAAACGCGCACGAAGAACGCCCGCGTCTTGTTGGCGCCCACCGTCAACCTCCACCGATCACCGCTCTTCGGTCGAGCCTTCGAGTGCTACTCCGAGGATCCGCTCCTGTCCGGTCGGCTGGCCGCGGCCTTCATCCGAGGCGCGCAATCGCACGGAGTGGCCACCACCGTCAAACACTTCGTCGGCAACGACGCCGAGTTCGAGCGCATGACGATCGACAGCGTCATCGACCAACGAACGCTTCGAGAGGTGTACCTGTTGCCCTTCGAGATCGCGGTTCGCGAGGGCGGCTCACTCGGCATCATGACGTCGTACAACCGGATGAACGGAACGTACTGTGCCGAGAACCGTTGGCTGCTGCAGACCGTTCTGCGCGACGAGTGGGGCTTCGAGGGATTCGTGGTGACCGACTGGTTCGCCGGCACCACCACCGAGGGCGCCGCCCGAGCCGGGTTGGATCTCGAGATGCCCGCGCCTCCACGCGCCTACGGACCGGTGCTCGCCGAGGCGGTTCGCGCTGGTCGCGTGGACGAGAACGACCTCAACCGTGCCGCGCGGACGTTGTTGTCGGTGTTCGATCGATTGGGAGCCCTCGACGACGAGCCGGTCGAGCCTCACGCCGTGGATCTACCCGAGCACCGCGAACTGGCCCGACAGGCGGCGATCGGATCCATCGTTCTACTTCGGAACGAGACCGTGCGCGGACGCCGTCAGGATGTCGCCGCGCCGTTGCTTCCGTTGACGTCCACCGGCTCGAAGTCCATCGCGGTCATCGGGCCCAACGCCGAACGAGCACGCATCATGGGCGGAGGTTCGGCCGAGGTGCTCCCCCACCACCGCACGCCGATCATCGACGTCCTGCGTGAGCGACTCGGCACCAAGGTGAAGATCCGTCACGAAACCGGTGGGAACATCGAGAAGACCACGCCGATCGTCGACCCCAACGTGGTGCGCACCCCATCAGGTGAACCGGGATTCGACGTGGTGGTCTACGACGGTGCCGTCGGATCGGGTACGGAGTTGACCCGCATCAATCGGCCCGACGGTCGCATCATGGTGGTCGGTCGTCAGGACGAAGGCGTTCCCAAGTCGGCCTTCCATTTTCGGGCCACCGGTATCGTCACCGTCGAGCACTCCGGTCAGTACGTGTTTTCGCTGGTGGAGGTGAGCCCGTGCCGATTGTTCGTCAATGGTGAGTGCGTCGTCGATGGAGCCAGCACCATCCCCCCGCGCGGTCATTCGTTCTTCGGAATGGGCAGCGTCGAGATCTCCGCGATCGTCGATCTGACGGCGGGCGAAGCCAACGAGATCGTGCTCGAGTGCGACGGCGAGCAGAGACAATGGATGCACGGGGCCCGAGTGGGCATGCAGTTCATCGAACCCGAGGATCCCATCCGCCGCGCCGTCGAATTGGCCGCCGAGAGCGACATCGCGCTCGTGGTGGTGGGCACCACGGACGAGTGGGAGAGCGAAGGGCACGACCGTGACACGCTCGCCCTGCCGGGACGCCAGGAAGAGTTGATCCGCGAGGTGGTGGCGGCGAATCCCCGCACGGTGGTGCTGGTGAACACCGGCGCCCCCGTCGACATGTCGTGGGCCGACGACGTGCCCGCGGTTCTCCAGGTGTGGTTCGGTGGTCAGGAGATGGGCGCCGCGGTCGTCGACGTCCTGTTCGGCGAGGCCGACCCCGGTGGACGTCTGCCGACCACCATCCCCGAGCGTCTCGAGCACACGCCGGCGTGGGGCAACTTCCCCGGCGAGCACGGGCAAGTGCGTTACGGAGAGGGTGTGCTCATCGGGCACCGCTGGTACGAGTTGCGGCACCTCCCCGTTCGTTACCCCTTCGGTCATGGGCTCTCGTATTCATCCTTCGACGTGGATGCCCCCGACCTCGACCGCGACGTCATCGACTTCGCCGAGAGCGACGACGCGTCCATCACGGTTCGGGTGACCGTCACCAACATCGGTGCTCGCGCGGGAACGCACGTGGTGCAGTTGTACGTAGCACCACTGCAACCCACGGTGACCAGACCGCCCCAGGAACTGAAAGCGTTCGGAAAGGTTCACTTGGCGGCCGGGGCGAGCAAGGTCGTCAGACTGAGGCTCGGAATGCGCGCCTTCGCTCACTGGGACACCGGTGACACCTATCGCGGTTCGTTGCGACCACAAGTCACCGGGGAACGAGCGATGGTCGAGTCCGCAGGCACGGGAGAGTGGCGCGTCGACCCCGGCCTGTACGAGATTCGGGTGGCCAATTCGTCGGCCGATGTCGCGCACAGTGCGGTCGTCACGGTGACCAAGGGATCCACTCACCCCGCCGATGCGAGGGGTCTGTGATGCTGTTGCGTCGACTCGACGATTATCAGAGTTGGCAGGTTCAGTTCTCGGGGAGTTCCGTCCTGATCGATCCGTGGTTGACCGAGCATCCCATCAGCGGCGCCTTCGATCGCCGTCACCCGGCCGGTTTCACCACGCACGGTGACCTCGTGCGCGAGAACGCCGACATCGCCGCCGTGCTTCTGTGCACGTCGGTCAACGACCATCTGCGGCCGGACACCTTGCGTCTCCTCGGCGACGTGCCGGTGCACTCGAACCTGAAAGCGGCCAAGGCGGCTCGGGCCGCGGGAAGTC
The DNA here is from genome assembly GCA_030833305.1 of Acidimicrobiales bacterium. Classification (GTDB taxonomy): domain Bacteria; phylum Actinomycetota; class Acidimicrobiia; order Acidimicrobiales; family Ilumatobacteraceae; genus Casp-actino8. The sequence continues at coordinate 3,499 of JAURHL010000042.1, forward strand.
CCTCCACCCACGTGCGCACGCCCGGCGAGACGTTCGAGATCACGTGTCGCGAGGGAGGCACGCTTCGAGTGACGTCGACCAGGTGCGGTCTACCGCTCGGTTACATCGCGACCGGATGGGTGATCGAAGCCGTCGACGCGAGCGGAGTGGACCGCGGGCGACTCTGGATCGAGCCTCACCAGCCAACCGTCGATGTCGCCCGTGAGGTTTCCGCCCGTGGTCCCGTGGACGTCGCGGTGCTACCCACGCAGTCGGTGTTGGCCGTGGTGCTCCCGGTCACGGCCGGACCCACGCGCAGCGCGGCGGCCACGCGAGCCTGTGGTGCTCGTGCCCTGGTTCCCACCGCCACCGACCCACGACGCGACATGAAATGGTGGCAGAAGGCTCTCTACTTCGTCTCGGGTGGCGATGCTCGGACGGTGAACGAACTGAACGGTGCGGCGGAGTTGATACATCTGCGAACCGGCGACTGGCTCGACGTGCGTTCGGGTCGCTGAGCACGAAGGTCAACCGACACGAAGGGTGAACACCGGCGTGTCGTCGGGGCGCGTGGGCAACACGATCCGGTCGCCCGAACGATGGAGCATCGCTCGATGACCCACCAGATGCACCTCGCCGGCGGGTAGCCCGTCGATGACGATCGTCGCCGAGTCCGGTCGACCGCACACCATCGCGTAGACCGCGCCGTCGGCACCCGTCGTCAATCGCACGGGCGTCCCGTCATCGGTCTGCAAGCGCGATTGCTCGAACGGACGACTTGCGTAGATCGCCGCACCGTTCACCGCGAGCCACTGTCCCATCGCCAACAACCGCATCTGCTGGGCCCACGGGACCTCCCCGCCGGGCATCGCTCCGTAGTTGAGCAAGAGGTTGCCGCCGTCGGCCACGATGTCGACGAACATACGGATCAGATCGGGGATCGGCATGTACGTGTGCTCACCCTCGGACTCGGTGTAACCGAAGCTGGTGCCGATGCCACGAGTGACCTCGAAGGGGCGCTTGTGATCGACCGGTGTCGTCGTGTACTCGGGAGTGGTGAAATCGGCGTGCGCCGTCCCGCCCATCACGCCGAGGAAGTCGAAGCGGTCGTTCACCACGCCATCGGGATTGCCGTTGTAGAAGTCGGCCATCAATTGCGCGGCCCCCGCTCCGAATCCGGGGTAGCCGATGTCGTTCCAGAGAACGTCCGGTTGGTATTTGCGAATCAACTCGCGCCAATGAGCGTCCGCGTACGCGTGATAGGTCTCGTCCTGCGGAATCGCTCCGTACAACTTGCCCCAACCGTCGATGCCCAGACCTTGAAACGTCCAGTCGATACCGCCCGAGTAATAGACACCGAAACGCAGCCCGGCCCCCCGCGCCGCATCGGCGCATTCCCGAACCAGGTCGCGTTCCGACGACCATGCCGAGCCGCGATGCGGGTTCGGAACCTCGGACGGCCACATGAGAACGCCGTCATGGTGTTTGGTGACCATCACGCAGTACTTGGCTCCCGAGGCGGCCAGCATGCGCTGCCACCGCTGCGGATCCCAGCCCTTGGCCGCGTCCAGGAATCGTCGCACGAAGACGTCGTACTCGCAGTTCCCCCACACCCGAGCGTGATGCTCGGCGGCCGGGGAGTCCGGAATGCTGATGGAGTTCCAATACCACTCGGCGTACGGCGTGTGGCTGAACGCCATGCGCTCGCCCTCCTCGCGGGCCAGGGTGAAGGGGTCCTTGCCGGTGGGTGCGAACGCCGGCACCGAACCCACGGTCCAGTGGGAGAAGATCCCGAACTTGGCATCCAGGAACCACGAGGGGACCGGGTGCGTCGACAGGGACTCGTAGGTGGGCTGGTACATGGGCACACTTTAGAAGTGGAGCGAACGAGTCCCGAACGACGGGCCGGGCGCGATCAGGAGTCCTGGGCCGACAAGCGTTCCTCGGTGCGGCGCACCAACGTCTCGCGCTCCTCCGCCGTGAGCGGTCGGGTCGTGCGCACCTTCAGTTCCACCTGAGGATTACCCGCCGCCGGTGTGGCCATCAAGATGTCGTCCACCAACATCACTTCGGTCAGATTCGGACTGCCGGCCAGTTCGCGGATGGTTTCGGCGGCCCGACTGGCGGCCTCACCGTGCTCGGTGTTCGCCGGAACTTTGATGGAGAGTTTCGTCTCGACCGGCTCCTGGCTGAGGTTTCGCACCGACAACAGGGCGGTGTGGGGAAGGTGGATGGTGCTGTACCCGTCACGTATGCGCGTCGACACCAGGCCGATGTGCTCGACGATTCCTCGCACGCCGTTCGGGAACGAGCCACTCACTTCCACCTCGTCACCCACTCCGTAGCGATCCTCCAGCAGGACGGACAAGCCGGTGAGATAGTCGTTCACCTTGTGCTGGCCACCGATGGCCACGGCCGCGCCGATGAAGCCCGCGCTCGACAAGAAGAAGGCGGCATCCAACTCGAGGATGTGGAAGACCGCGATGATGACGCCGAGCCAGAGCACCACGGCGAAAAGGTGATGGAGCATCCGGGCGGCGGCGTCGATGCGTTGCCGGCGTCGGTTCTCTCCCACCTCGCCGTGCTCCAGCTCTTGGTAACGGGTCGGGGTGCGCCACCAACGCGTGGGATGGGCGATGCTGCGCCGCGCCACGAAGCGCACGACACGACGAAAGATCACGTGGGACAGCCGCGTCGCGATGAACGCACCGATCACCACGAGCACGACGATCAATGGTCGGGACATGGCCTCTTGAGCCGAGATCGGCTGCTCGGGCGAGGGGTTCAGGGTCGACGGTGTCGGGATCAGAAAGAACATGACCCCTCCATTGTGCCGTGAAACGGGAGCGTCGACCGCTCATTCACCACCTTGGCGAACCCAATCGGGAACCTCGGCGATGCTCTCCACCTCGCCGAATCGACCGTGCCCCACGGGATGATCGGCCTTTTCCAGTTCCCACAGCACGTGGTACGGGACGTGCACCGCGTGTCCGCCGATCTCCAGCACAGGAAGGATGTCACTCTTCACCGAGTTGCCCACCATGCAGAAACGGTGTGGCTCCACGTCGAATTCACGAAGCACCCGGGAATAACTCTCCGGATCCTTCTCCAGGACGATCTCGACATGGTCGAAGAGATGATCGATACCGCTGGTGGTCACCTTGCGGGTCTGGTGGACCAGGTCGCCCTTGGTGATGACTGCCACGCGATGGTCTCGGGCCAAATCGACGATCACCTCGGCCACCCCGGGCAATAGTCGCACCGGTGCCAGGAGCAACTCACGAACGACGCCGAGCAGTCTGTCCATCACGTCGCTCGTCACGCGCCCCTGGGAGACCGACAACGCCGCCTCCAGCATCGACAAGCCGAAGGCCTTCACGCCGTAGCCGTAGGTGGGCAGGTTCTTGCGTTCGGTCGCGGTGAGCGTCGAGCGGAGATCCACACCGTCGGCGACGAAGGGTGACAAGAGATCACAGAACGTGTTCTCCGCGGCGTGGAAACCGTCCTCGCTGTGCCACAAGGTGTCGTCGGCGTCGAAGGCCACCACGTCGAAGCGCGCGCCGCCACGATCTAGAGTTGCCTCGCTCATGTCCCTCGTTCTATCCGCTCGTCGAGTTCTTCTCTCACTGTTGGCTCTGTCGGCCATGGTCGCGTGTGCGTCCGACGACGATGTCACCACCGAGAGCTCCACCTCGACGTCAGTCATCACCCCCGTCGAGACAACCACGACGACGACCAGCAGCAGCACCACATCCACGACGAGCACCTTGCCACCGTTTCCGAGTTACTCCATCGCACCGGTTCGCACCGCCGACGGCTCCGCCGTGAAGATCTCCAAGGTCGACACCACGGACAAGGTGGTCTTTCTCACCATCGACGACGGCATCGTCAAGGATCCCCGCGTGATGGAATTCCTGGTCGATCGACGTTGGCCCGCCACACTCTTCTTGGTCTCCGGAGAATTCAAGAAGGATCCGCTGTACTTCGCCCAGATCCTCACCGTGGGTGGAAACATCAGCTCCCACACTCTCAGCCACCCGAAGTTGAACGGGATGGGCTACGACGAGCAGCGGCGCCAGATATGTGGCATGAAAGGGCTCATCGAGCAGACGTTCGGATCCGCCGGACATCTCTTCCGGCCTCCCTACGGATCATGGGACGACACCACGCTGAAGGCCGCCGGGAGTTGCGGCATCAACGCGGTCATCACGTGGAACTCCGAACTCTGGGAAGGCAACGTGGACCTCGCCCACCGACCCGCCCTGCAACCCGGCGATGTCTTCCTCACGCACTTCCGGAACGATCTGTACGACAATCTGCTGGCCCTCGAAGCGCGCATGGCGGCGGAGGGCTTCACCGTGGGCAACCTCGAGGATTACCTGCCCGATTGATCGTCGGGACGGAACGCGCCCACTCAGCGATGAATGGCGTTCAGATAGTTGTAGACGGTGATGCGCGACACGCCCATGGCGTCGGCCACGTCCTCGACGGCGCGACGCAGGGTGAACGCACCGCGATCGTCGAGCAAACGGATGGCCCGCTGCTTCTGCTCACGGTTCATTCCCGGCAACCGGACACCCATCTCCCGTTCGACGGACTCGATCAGGCGGTCGAGGGCTCCGTGAAGAGCCGGTAGCCGAACCACGGCCACGACTTCTCCCTCGACGACGATCGGCACGTCGGCGGGCTCGCGGTTCGCGGCTTCGACGATGCTGCAACCCAGAGCATCCATCAGCGGAGCGAGAGCCGACAGCAGAGGATGATCGGTGCGCGACGGTGTCGAGCTCATGCGTCCAACTTCTCGATGTGAATGTTGACGTGCGTCGCACCGTTCGCGTAGGCACTCTCGATCAACGCCGACACGGCGGCGAAAGCCGTGGTCGACTCGGCCTCGAACTCGGAGGCGAAGGGACCGAACTCGACCGACACACCGGCGGCTTCGGCCGCGGACACCGCCGCCAGCACGTGAGGCCCGGGCTGCCCTTCGACGAAGGGCTCGACGGTGAATTCGACGCGGATCACACGCACATCGTAGAGGTTCAGATCGCGCCCATCACCCGTCGAAGCTCGTCGGCACGCACCTGGCACTCGTGTCCCGAGGTGGCGAACGCCTCGGCCAGTCGTTGCAGGGCCACGCGGAAGCCACCGGTCCAATCGGACTCGAAGGCCCGCCGGGCGGGACCGGTCCAGGTGGTGCCGTCGAGTGCCGCCGCCACCGTCGTCAGCACTCCGTCGACGATGTCACGCTGACGTTGCAGGGTGTGACCGAGGTTCGAGAGTTGGTCCGGGTCCGCCCCGATGATTCCGTTGGGATGATTCGACACGTGTTCTCCTTTTCGACACGTGACGGGTGGGCGAAGGGCTCAGTCCGACGGTCGCAACAACGGCCACAAGAGAGCCAGGCTGTCGGGCAGGAAGTTCTCCCGCCGGATCATCGCCTCGACATCCTCCATGGACGACCACCAGGCCTCGGTGACCTCGCCATCCGAGAAATGAAACGGACCCGGGTGACACACCCGAAAACAGCGGCCGAGCAGACTCACCTGTTCGTCGTCGTATGGTGAAACCACTCCATCGTCGAGCGCCTCGCATACGGCGTCGGTGACACCCACCTCCTCGGCCACCTCACGTGTCGCCGCCGATTCGTACGACTCGCCGCTGGCGACGACACCACCCACCGCGATGTCGAACCATCCCGGCCAGACGTCCTTGCCGTCGGAACGTCGATGCACCAGCAATCGACCCTCGCCATCCGTCACGGCCACGAAGACCGCGCGATGCCGCAGCCGATCTCGCCGCATCACACTTCTCGGCACGACCCGCAACACCCGATCGTCGATGTCGACCTCATCGACGAGTTCGCTGTTTGCGTCGTCCACACTCACCGGTCATTACCTATCACGTGACGTGTCTACGATGCTCGTATGTCCCAGCCCAACGACATCTCCACGCTGACCGAGGAAAGCCGCGATCTGCTCGGTGACGCCATTTCACTGCGTCGGTCGCTCCACGAGTGGCCCGAGCTCGGCAATCATCTTCCCCGTACTCGCGACGAGGTGTTGGCCTCTCTCGAGGGCCTGCCGCTGGGTATCACCCTGCACGAGACGACCTCGGGCATCGTCGCCACCCTGGAGGGGGATCACCCCGGTCCGACGATGTTGTTGCGAGGCGACATGGATGCGCTCCCCATGCCCGAGGACACGGGAGTCGAGTTCAGTTCGCGCGTCGAGAACGCGATGCACGCCTGCGGTCACGACACCCACACCGCCATGCTCGCCGGAGCCGCTCGTCTTCTGACAGCCCACAAGAGTCGCCTGCACGGTCGCGTGCTGTTCATGTTCCAGCCCGGCGAGGAGGGCCACAACGGTGCCGGGCACATGATCGATGAAGGGCTCTTCGACGTCGCACCTTTGTCCAACGGAGAGGCCTCCCCCGTCACCGGGGCGTTCGCCATTCACACCACGTCGTCGCTTCCCACCGGCTTCGTCAGCACCCGGCGCGGTCCGTTGATGGCGTCGAGTGACGTGATCTCCATCGTGCTCACAGGAAAGGGTGGTCACGCCAGCGAACCGTTCCGCACGTTGGACCCCGTTCCCGCCGCCTGCGAGATCGTGCAGGCGCTGCAGTCGATGATGACTCGTCGTGTCAACACCTTCAATCCGGGCGTCCTCACCATCACCCAGATCAACGCGGGCACGACCACCAACGTCATCCCCGAGTCGGCGCACATCAAGGGCACGATCCGGGCCATCAGCGAGACGACCCGCCGGTTGATTCACGACGGCGTTCGACGCGTCGCCGAGGGAATCGCCAGTGCGCACGGACTCGAGGTCGAGGTCGAACTCCGTGACGGCTACGACGTCACGGTGAACGACGACGACTACGCCGGGCGCGCCGCCGCTATCACCAAGGAACTGATCGGCGTCGATCGCTTCATCGAACTACCCACCCCCGTGATGGGCGCCGAGGATTTCGGCTACGTCCTCAATCACGTACCCGGGGCCATGGTGTTCCTCGGGGCGACACCTCTCGACAAGAACCCCGCTCAGGCCGCACCGAACCACTCGAATCGTGTCTTCTACGACGAGAACTGCATGACGACGGGTATCGCGCTGTACGGCGCGATGGCACTGCGTCACCTGTCGCCCGCCTGACGAGCCTCCGGGTCGCGCTCAGCTCGCGGGACCGGCGGGATAGCGCGCGTCGCCGAGCGCCATCTCCATGAAGGGCTCGATGTTCGGTCCCCGTCGTAGGTGGTGACCACCGTCGACGCTGATGCAGGTTCCGGTGATCCACGAACTCTCGTCGCTGAGCAGGAAGCGCACCAGTCGACCGACGTCCTCGGTGGTGCCCACGCGGCCGAGGGGCATCTGCGCGACGTAGTCGTCGACGACCGGCGGGTAGTTCACCATCGCCTCGGTGGCATCGGTGGGCACCAGACCCGGACGCACCGCGTTGGCCCGAATGTTGCGACAACCAAGTTCATCGGCGGTCTGTCGGATCAACATCTCGAGACCGGCCTTGCTCACGTCGTACGGAGTCATGAATCGATGCGTCACCGGACCGGCGATGGAGGACACCGCCACGATCGAGCCACCACCGTTCGCCGACAAATACGGCACGGAATGCTTGATGGTGAGGAAAGCCCCGGTGAGGTTGGTGCCGATCACGCCGTTCCAGTCGTCCAACGCGGTGAGGTGGATGGGTCCACCGGTGCCGAAACCGGCGTTGGCGACCACCAAGGTGAAGTCGCCCGCCTCGGCGCTACGAGCGCACGCCGCACGCACGCTGTCCTCGTTCGTCACGTCGCACGCCACGGTCAGTACCTGCGCACCCGACGTCGCCGAGGCCCGAAGTTCCTCGGCGGCTGATGCGAGTCGATCCGTGTTGCGTGCCGCCAGTACCACCGTCGCTCCGACCGCCACCAGTTCGCGGGCACAACCGAGCCCGATGCCGGATCCACCTCCGGTGACGAGTGCGACACGACCAGCGAGGGACCGAGGATCAGAGGTGGTGCTCATGAACCGATCATGTCACGGTCGACGCGAGCGGGCATCATAGGAACATGACCGAACGCGCGGCCCCGCTGACGGGCATCAGGGTCCTCGATCTCACGCGCGTCCTCGCCGGGCCGCATTGTGGTCGCATGCTGTGCGACCTCGGTGCCGAGGTCATCAAGGTCGAACCTCCCGACGGTGACCTCACGCGGTTCTCCAGTCCCAAGGTTGGCTCCATGGCCACCTATTTCATGCAACAAAACGCCGGCAAAAAATGCGTCAGCATCGACCTGTCCGTGGCCGAGGGTGCCGACATCTTTCGTCGACTCGTCTCCGTCAGCGACGTGGTCATCGAGAACTACCGGGCCGGGGTGATGGACCGACTGGGGCTCGGCTGGTCCACTCTGCACACCATCAACCCCCGACTCGTGTACGCGTCGATCAGCGGATACGGCGCGGACGGACCATGGGTCGACCGTCGGGCCTACGCCAGCGTCATCGGGGCCGAGAGCGGGATGACCCGGATGCAGGGCGAGTCCCGCGGTGGAGAATTCGCGAACGACCCGTGGTCACACGCCGACGTGTACACGGCCCTCGAAACCTCGTCGGCGGTCCTGGCGGCGTTGTTCCAACGCGAACGCACCGGTCACGGCGAGTACATCGACGTCTCCATGGCCGAGACCATGCTGTACGTGAACGAACACACCCACGATCAACTCTTCGACCGTGACGTCGACCCTCAGTGGGTTCGTTCGTTCCGACCCGGTGACTACCCGGTGATGACGGTCGCCGACGGATCCACCGTCGTCATGAGCGCTCATCCCGCCGAACGCGGCACCTTCGAGTTGTTGGTGGCGCTGATGGAGCGGCCGCATCTGCTCGACGATCCGCGTTTCTCGTCACCACGCGAACGTCTCGGTCATCTCGGTGCACTGCAGGACGAGATGCGCGACTGGGCGGCCACGGTTCCCGATGCCACCGAGTTCGAACGGCGATGCGACGCGCACGGTTTCGCCATGGGGGTCATGCGATCCGTTCGCCAGATCGCCGAGAGCGACTGGGCGAGGTCGCGTGGAGCCATCACCGAGATCGACG
>JAURHL010000043.1 GCA_030833305.1 Acidimicrobiales bacterium
GGCGAGCGTTTGCTCGGCCGCCACCACGAACGAGTCGATGCCGACGCGACGAAGCGCATCGGCGGTCTGGGGCCCCATCGCCACCACGCGAGGGGGCACGACGGTGCCGAACGCGGCCACCCAGGCCTCGACGGAGGACGCCGCGGTGAAGGTGATGGCATCACACTGGCCCACCGATCGCGCGTCGACCCCCTCGGGGGCCACGGCCACCGTCCGATACGAGTGCACCCGATCGACCATCCATCCCTTTTCTCGCGCGGAGTCCTCGAACGCCGTACCAGCCGACTCGGCCACGGCCAACAGCACTCGGCCATCCCCGACGGGGAACACCGCACCGAGCGAGGAACCCGTCTGCACGTCGGGCACCAGATCCGCACCGCCCAACGTGGCCGCGGTGCTCGCTCCGACGGCGGCGCGTTTCACGATGCCCACGTCGAGGCCGAGTCGTTCCGCGGTGTCCACCACCCGTCGCGCGCCCTCGGGGGACGTGACCACGAGCCAGTCGTAATCGCTCAATCGCCTCATCGCCTCGACGAAGGCCGCACCACCGTCACTCGCATCGCGCGTTGCCGTCACGGGTACCTCGACCACGTCGAAGCCGGAATCACGCAACAAAGAACTCAATCCTCCGGCTCTCTCCGCAGCGCGCGTGACGATCACCCTCGGGCGCCGCGTTTCCGACGAACCGTCTCCCATGCGGTCAGCCTCCGACCGCGGCCCTCGCCCGACGCGCGAGTTCGCGCGCCCGCCCGATGAGTTCAGCGTGATCGCCACTCGATGTCGCCATCGCGTCGACGTGATGACGCACCCCATCGTCGGAGGCCAGATACACCCTCATCGATTCTCCGTCGTCGAACGCACCCACGGGTAGCGAACAGCCGGAGCCGAGTTCGGCGAGGAACGCTCGCTCTCTTTCGACCGAGGTGCGCGACACCATGTGATCGATGGCCGCCAACAACCCATTGGTGCGATCATCGTCGACTCGACACTCCACGGCCACACATCCCTGACCCACGGCGGGAATCATGGTGTCGACGCCCAGGTACTGCGATATGCGATCGGTCCATCCCAGGATCTCGAGAGCGGCCGCCGCCATGACGATCGCTCCCGAGGTCGGAATCTTCTCCAACCGCGTCGGAATGTTGCCCCGCAACTCCACGAAGGTCAGATCGGGGCGAATCCGCGACAGTTGTGCCCGGCGTCGCACCGAGCCCGTCGCCACGGTGGCGCCACGGTCGAGTTCGTCGAGTGGACGCCCGACCAACACGTCGCGCGGGTCGCGACGTTCACCGAAGGCGGCGATGCGCAACCCGTCGGCGGGCGTCGACGGCAGATCTTTCGCGCTGTGCACCGCCACGTCGGCGCGGCCGTCGAGCACCGCTGACTGCACCTCTTTCACGAACACTCCCTGTCCACCGATGGTGTGCAACGGGACATCCTGACGTCGGTCGCCCATCGTGTCGACGAACACCAATTCGACGTCGAGGCCGGGATGCACGACCCGAAGCGACGTGGCGACATGTTCCGCCTGGGTTCGAGCTTGAAGCGAGCCGCGGGTCGCGATGCGCAGCACGGTCACGATGATCAGCGCAGGTCGAAGAGGTCGCGCACGGCCGCGGCGTTGCGCTCACCGCGTGGGGTCCCGGCATCATCCTTGAGCCGCACCGACATGTCGTGCAGCAGCTTGGCGACGATCCCCTTGGTGAGAGCCTCCACCGTTTCGCGCTGATCGTCGTCGAGCGAATTCAGCCGACGCTTCATGCGTTCGATCTCGTTGGAGCGCACGGCCTCGGCGGCCGCGTGCAACTGCGCCACCAACGGCGCCGCCTGTCGCGCGGTGGTCTCCACGGCGAACCGTTCCACTTCTTCGATCACGATGGACCGAACAGCATCGGCCTCGGCCGCGCGCTGGGCCTGACCGCGTGCCGCCCAATCACGTAGGTCGTCCAGGTTCAACAGAGTGACTCCGTCGATGTCGCCCACCGAACGCTCGACGTCGCGGGGCACGGCGATGTCGACCAGGAAGAGCGGACGATCGCCCCGACGCATCATCGCGGTGGCGACCATCTCGTGGTCGATGACCGTGCCACCGGCACCGGTGCAGGTGACCACGACGTCGGCCTCGACCAAGGTCTCGGCCAATCGATAGAACTCGGTGACGGAACCGGCCACGCGATCCGCCAGATCCTGGGCGCGACCGATGGTGCGGTTCGCCACCAACACCCGCCCCACGCCCGCACCGGCGAGCGCCACGGTGACACCTTCACCCATGTCGCCGGCACCGACGACGAGAACCGTGAGACCCTCGACCGAACCCAAGCTGTCACGCGCCATGTCGACGGCGGCGTGACTGACGCTGGCCGTGTGTCGACCGATCGACGTCTCCGAACGAGCGCGCTTGCCGACTTCGAGCGCGTGGCGGAACAACAGGTTCAGCGTCGACAGCGAACCGCCCTCGCGCTGCGACCGATCCCAGGCGTCGCGGACCTGACCGAGGATTTCGCTCTCGCCGAGCACCGCGGAATCCAGCCCGGCGGCCACCTCGAACAGATGAGACACGGCGGCTTCGTCGTGTTGGCTGTACAGATGGGGAGCCAACTCCTCGGCCGAGAATCCACCGAGATCACAAAAGAAGTCCCGCAGGTCTCCGTAGGCCCCATGGAACTTCTCGGCCACCGCGTACACCTCGGTGCGATTGCACGTGGACAGCACCACCGCCTCGCGGATGTTCGGTCGCGACATCAAACCGTGGATCGTCTTGGCGATGGCATCGTCGGCGATCGTGACCCGCTCGAGAAGGGCCAGGGGCCCGGTGCGGTGATTCACCCCGAAAACGACGATCGACACGGTGGTTACCCTATTCCCTCGACCCGCGCCGGCGCCCTATGCGCTCGCGCTCTTGCCCGAGCCCGGAACGGCACGCAACGTGGTGGAACGGCTCTGCTCGTGGTAGCTGAGGATCTGCAGTTCGAGGGCCAGGTCGACCTTGCGCACGTTGATGCCCCGCGGCACCGCGATCACGGCCGGGGCGAAGTTCAAGATGCTGGTCACCCCGGCCTTCACCAGACGATCCGCCGCGTCCTGGGCACCGGTGGCGGGTACCGCGACCACCCCGATCGCGACCGATCGGGAGGCGACGATCTGGGGCAACTCGTCGATGTGTCGGACGCGAACGCCTCCGATGACCGACCCGATCTTGCTCGGGTCCACGTCGACCACACCGGCCACCGGGAAACCTTTTTGGCCGAAGCCCCCGTAACCCGACAACGCCTGACCCAAATTGCCGGCACCGACGATCACCACGGGCCAGTCGTGATTCAGACCCAATTCCCGCTCGATCTGGTACACGAGATAGCGAACCTCGTAACCGACGCCGCGCACGCCGTAGGTGCCCAGGTAGCTCAAATCCTTGCGGACCTTGGCGGCGTTCACTCCTCCCAACTCGGCCAGTTGTTCACTCGAGACATGGTGCGTCTCGGCATCGGCCAACTCGTTCAAGAGTCGCAGGTACACGGGGAGTCGCGAGACGGTGGCCTCGGGGATTCGGCGTCGGGGGCGATCAGCCATCGACGAAACGCTAGGTCCTCGTGATCCTGTTCACGAAGTCACGCTCGGGTCTCTCCACCAACGACGAACGGTCTTTCGTCACCGACGCTGGCGCTCCGCTGTCGGCTCGGTCAGGTCCTAGCCTGCCTCGCGTGACGTTGAACGCCGCACTGGCCGCCGCCGCGACTTTGGTCGCCATGGCCTTCGCGATCTCCACATTGGATCGTTGGCTGCGTCGTCGTCGACCGCACGATGGTGCGTGGGCGGTGTCGTTGGGGTTGTTCGCTCTCGGTTCGATGGCACTCTGGTGGGCCGAGGCTCGCGGGTGGAGCCTCGCTTCGTTTCGCGTCTTCTTTCTCGCCGGTGCCGTCCTGAACGTCCCGTGGCTGGCCCTGGGAACGATCTACCTGCTCTTTGGCCGGCGCGCCGGCGACAACACCCGATTGTGGTTGATCGGTCTCTCCGGCGCCGCGACCGGCGTGGTGCTGGTCGCTCCCGCCGACGAGATCGTGGGCGACGGACTCCCTCGCGGGAGTGAACTGTTCGGAGCGGCACCACGCGTGTTCGCCGCGGTCGGTTCCGGCGTGGCCGCGGTCGTCATCATCGTGGGGGCGGTGTGGTCGATCGTGCGCGTGATGCGCGGTCGAGTGCCCGCCACGGCGGGCGCATCGCGTCAGATTTCCAATCCCCGACGCACGGCGCTGGCGAACCTTCTCATCGCTTCGGGAACGCTCGTTCTGTCGGGCAGTGGCACGCTCGCGGGTCGACTCGGCGAGGATCGCGCCTTCGCCGTCACCTTGTTGGTGGGCATCGTGATCCTGTTCGCCGGCTTCCTCACCGCATCGGCGAGGCCGGCCGGGTCACAGCGCGCGTCGGAGAAGTTTGCCGAAGCGGTTGTGCGGTAGTTCATCCACCACCAACACCTTCGACGGACACTTGTATCGCGCGATGTGATCATGACAGTGATCGATCAGCGTGTCCTCGTCGGCCTCCGCCCCGGGTTTCAACACCACGAACGCTCGCACCGCTTCGCCCGTGTGCGGATGCGACACACCCACCACTCCGGCTTCGAACACCGCCGGATGACGCATCAACACCTCCTCGACCTCGGCGGGGTACACATTGAAGCCCGACACGATGATGAGATCCTTCGCGCGGTCGACGAGATACAGGTAGCCGTCATCGTCGACCAAGCCGATGTCCCCGGTGTGCAACCAACCGTCCCGATCGAGCACGCGAGCGGTGGCCTCGGGGTCGTTCCAATATCCCGCGAACACGTTGGGGCCCTTCACCCACACTTCGCCGGAATCACCGACGGGCACGTCGTTGCCGCTCTCGTCGACGATTCGCACGTCGACACCCTCGACGGCACGACCGACAGAACCCGGACGATTTTGAACACCGACGGAGCTGGTCACCACCGGTGCGGCCTCGGTGAGTCCGTATCCCTCGCGGAGATCCACCCCGAATTTGGTCCGCAACCGTTCGGTGGCGTCGACGGGCATGCGCGCCGCACCGGTGAGAGCCAACCGAACCGTCGCGAAGGCCGACGCGTCGACGCCATCCATCAGCGACATCGCGACCCAGATGGGCGGAGCTCCGGGCACGATCGTGACCTTGCGGTCGACGAACGTCTCCAAGGCGGTCACGGGATCGAATCGCTGAACGAGAACGACGCACGCCCCGGCCATCAACGACATACCGAGGACGACGTTCAACCCGAAGATGTGATACATCGGCAGGACACCGAACACCACGTCGCCGTCCTTGATGTGATCACTGGTCGAGAAGTTCTGGCAGATGTTCTCGAGCAGATTGAGGTGCGTCAGTGTCGCGGCCTTGGGTGAACCGGCCGTCCCACTGGTGAAGATGAGTGCCGCCGGGTCGTGGCCGTTCACGTCGACCCAGTGCCGGGCGGGTCCCGTGAGCATCTCGTCGAAGGTACGAACACTCGTCGATCCCTGCACCGCGCCGACACTGGAGGCGTCGGTGACGACGATGCCCGCCAGCGTCGCGAGACGACCTCGATCGACGCCCGAGAAGGACGGGACACCGGACGCCTCGACCAGGATCACCTTGGGATCCACGATGGCCAGTTCGGCCTCGAGTTCGGGCGTCGGGCTCAGCGGGTTCAACGGAACCGCGATCGCACCGGCACCCACCACCGCCAAGTAGGCCACCGCGAACCACCGGCCGTTGCCGCACATGAGGGCCACGCGATCCCCGCGTTCGACACCGAGCTCGGCGAGCGACCCGCGGAACGCCTCGATCTGATCCCGCAACTCGCCGTAGGTGGTGGTTCGACCGCGACTGATGATCGCCGGACGGGAGGCCTCGTGCTTGTCGACGATGGATGCCAGGTTCACGATGCGGTCCTCCTCATCGAATTCTCACAGCTGCAGGAGTGAGATGATCCCCGCCACGAAAATCGCACCCAACAACAGGACCATGGTCAACGTGGTGGCGGGGCGCATGCCGTCACCATAGCCGTAATCGGTGACCGGCCCGTCGGAGCACCGGACGATCAGCGTGTGGGCGTGATGGTCACCGACACCGACGTCGGTGCGGGCTCACCACCCGGAGCCAGGAACACCTGGTCCCCTTCGCCGACGGCCAGTTCGGACGCGGCCGACGCCCGACCAACGGCGATGCACAACAACCCCGAGGAATCGATGACCAGACCCGCGGCCCCTTGACCGAGCGAATCGAAGGCCGACACCACCTCGAAATTGCGAACGTCGGCACCGATGGACGTGCGCACCCGAACGACCTCGTCACCGAACGCCGATCGCACGTCGTCCAACGACACGTTCAGTTGGCAATTGCCGAAACGATCGACCCACAGAACCTCGCACGACAGACCGCCGTTTTCCTCGCGCGGGATAGGGACGACACCGGGCAACAGAACTCCGGAATCGATCGGCGTTCCCAGTTCGAACAGGTCGACACCGTTGCACAGTGCCGCGGCGACAGGAGCCAGCACGTCGCGCGCCGCGAACGTCGATCCGGGAGCGCTCAGATGGTGTTCGTCACGATCGAGCACGACTGCGCGACCCGCACCACCGACGAGAGCGACACCCGGAGCCAACAATCCGTTGTCGGGTCCGAGGAAAACTCCGGCGCCATCGGCCACCTCGACGCCCACCAATCGTCGATCTCCTCCGGCACCGGGATCGACGCATGCGATCACCACACCTTCGGTGAGATACGGAACCGCGCGTGCCAGAGCGAGAGACGCCGCACGCACATCGAACGGCGCGATGTTGTGCGCCAGATCGATGACGGTGACATGCGGAGCTTCCTCACGAATGACCGCCTTCACCACACCCACGTGCTCGGAATCGAGGCCGAGATCGGAAAGGAACGACACCGTCGTGAATCGAGACCCGGAGTGACGAACGGATGTCTCGGCCATGGCGACAGTGTGTCTCTCCGTCGACGAAACGACGAGTTCCCCGGGGAAAAACCGCCCGAGAAATGCGACGGGGCCGGTGCCAACCCCCCGATGGCACCGGCCCTGTCGGCGCTGCCCTTGCGGGCGCGTCTCCCGGCTGAATCAGCCGGTGGTCTTGTGACCTGTGACTTACGTTAGACCCCGATTCGGCCCCGAGAAAAGTGTCACGAGAGGAAATTTTCGATGGTTGCACACTGCACGGAAGCACCCTCATTTTCACTAAATCGCTGACCTGCGACGTTCCGCGATCGGCGCCGAAAAATGTCAGCGGACCGGCGCAAACTTTTCGTCAACTTCGGCCACGAAATCAACTCCGACCGAGTTCACGACCGCGTTCGGTGGCGGCACGCACCGCATCGACGAAGGCCGCGGGCACGGCGAGGCTCTCGAGCACCGCGATTCCGGCCGCCGTGGTGCCGCCCGGTGAGGTCACCTTCGCACGCAGATCGGCGGGTGCCTCTCCGTGCGCCAGCAACGCCGCCGATCCGGTCAACAGCTGTCGCACCAACGCATCGGCGACGTCGCGCGACAATCCGACAGCCACTCCCGCGTCGATCAATGCCTCGGCAACCAGGAACAGATATGCCGGCCCGCTCCCGGCCAAACCGGTGACGGCATCCAGATGTGATTCCTCGACGCGCACCACGGTGCCCACCGATCCGAGGATGGACTCCGCCCACTCGACATCGGAGTCCGAGGCGTGCGTTCCCGCCGCGATCGCCGACGCACCTTGACGGACCATCGCCGGTGTGTTGGGCATCGAACGCACCACCGCGACGCGATCACCGGCGGCCGCTTCGAGAGTGGCGATGGTGACCCCGGCCGCGATGGACAGGATCCGCGTTGCTCCACGTGACGCGGCCCGCGTCACGGCGCCCGGGACGTCATGGGGTTTCACCGCGATGACGGCGGCGTCGCATTCGGGGATGT
Source organism: Acidimicrobiales bacterium (assembly GCA_030833305.1). Classification (GTDB taxonomy): domain Bacteria; phylum Actinomycetota; class Acidimicrobiia; order Acidimicrobiales; family Ilumatobacteraceae; genus Casp-actino8. Next base: position 7,931 of record JAURHL010000043.1, read on the forward strand.
CACCGGTGACGTTCACCCCCGGGAACATGGTCGCCAACTGCTCACGGCGGGCCCCGGCCACCTCCACGATGGACAAATCGGCCGGATCGACCGTGGCCGCGGCCAGCAAACCCCCCACCAGCGCGGCACCCATGTTGCCGCCACCGACCACCACCAGAGTCGACCTCGCCGCGTTGGACATGCCGTCACGCTAATCCTCGGGGGCATCCCGCCGGCGCCGACTTCCCGACCGGCGCCGACGGGACACCGGCGGGTGGGCGAGGTACGGCGGTCACCGGTGACGAAGCGGATACCACACGGAATTGGTCAGTCGGCGAATCGCGAGGCGTACCCCAGCATCAACAGCGGTCGGAAGCACTGTTCGACGTGGGCGTACATGGAGCCGACGATGCGATCGAGCTCGGATTCGGTCAGGCCGATCAACGGAAGGTCACCGCGTAGGTACACCGCATCCTCCAGACCCAACGAGAAGTGCGCACCGACCAACTTGTCGTTGCGGCGCAGCAACTGCTCGTTGAACTCGGCCACGTTCTCCTCGGGAGCCGGCATCACGTAGGTCTCGTAACGCAGGGTGCGCTGACCGAGGGTGATCCAGACGGTGATGAAATCCTTGGTCTCGCCGCGCATCCGCACGTACCAACGAGCGCGAAACATCGGATCGGGTTCGGCGATGTCGATGGCCAGGATGGTCTGGTTCGACGACTTCATGGCACCGAGCCATTCGTCGATGCGCCGCTCGAGGACCGCGAGCGATTCGTCGTCGAAGAGATCGCTCACGAGCAGTTGACGAGAGAGCGGGCCGTGATGTCGGTGTACACGCGACGCAAGCGGGCCGCGGCGAAACTCCAGGTGTAACGACGCCCGCGTTCGGCGGCGGCGGCTCTCATGGACGCGGCCAGTGACGGGTTGCGCAGAAGATGATCGGTGTACGCGGCGAACTGCTCGGGATCACGATCGTTCACCAGGAACCCGGTCGATCCGTGATCGACCAACGACAACAATCCGCCCACCGCGTTGGCCACCACGGGGATTCCACAGGCGGCGGCCTCGAGGGCCACCAAACCGAAACTCTCCGAACGCGACGGCACCCACACGGCGTCGGCAGCCCGGTAATAGGTGGACAAGATGTGATGCGCTTGCGGGGCGACGAAATGAACCCGCCCGTCGAGACCGAGTTCGCTGACGAGCGCGCGAACGCGCTGGACCTCGACGTCACCCTCGACGCCACTGGCTCCGCCGACCACGTACAGACGCGCGTCGGCGCGACCGAGAGCGGACAAGGCGCGCACCGCCACGTCGACTCCCTTCAACGGCTGGATGCGACCGACGAACAACATCACCGGTCCGTCACCCATACCCAGGGCGTGGCGCGCGCCACGACGATCGCCGGGGGTGAAGAACGCGTGCTCGACACCGGGCGCGACGATCTCGAGGCCACCGGGGGGCGTGCCGTAAAGACGGACGAACTGCTCTTCTTCCTCGTCGCAACTGACGCAGATGGCGTCGGCGCAACCGATGATCTCGGCTTCGGCGCGCTCACGACGTTCGGACTCGGGGTCGCCACCCTCGGCCTTCACCCGCGCCAACGTGTGGAACGTGGTCGCCAGCGGAATGCCCAGTTCGTGTTTGATGGAATGGCCGGCGATACCCGACAACCAATAGTTGGCATGCAACACATCGGCGCCGAGTGCCCCGCATGTCGTCGAGGACGAAATCGGTGAAGCGCGGGATGACGGACTCCAACTCTTCCTTGGCAAGATCGTGCGGGCCGGCGGGCACATGGACGACACGGTGATTGGGCTCCACCAGCACCTCGCGAGATAGGCCCGGCTTCCAGTCGCGCGTGTAGGTGGTGACCTCGACGCCGGCGTGGGCCAAACCAGCCACCAGTTCGCGGACGTACACGTTCATTCCCCCGGAGTCACCGACACCCGGCTGCGCCAGCGGCGAGGTGTGGAAGGACAACATGGCCACGCGAGTCACAGAAGGCTGAAACTACCGGCGGGCGGAAAAACTTCCCTGACCGGACCCGGAATATCCGGTATCAGCCCTCCAGAAGGGCGTCGACCGATGCTCCGCCGTCGCGATAACGACGCACGAGCTCGGCCGTCAACGCGTCGATGCGGTCGAACAAACGTCGGCGAATCTCCGATTGCGTGCTCTCGAACGCCCGCAACTGGACCTCCAGGGATTCGAGGGCCGCATCATCGAGGTCGGCCATGTTGTCGAAGCCCAGCCGATCGCACAGAGCGTCGAACTCGGCCAGCAGTGGATGGTCCCCGGCGACGTCGGTGTCCCGCGGCGGACGAGCGGACCCGGTGCTCGGCGCCGGACCCACGCCCGATTTCACGATGTCGGCGGCGGTCACCGCTGACCCACCATCGCGACTGGCACGCACAGCGGCCACCAAATCCACACGACCCTGCGCCAGACGACGCACGAACGACACCGCGTCCTCGTCCTTGCGCAACGCGTCGCGCTCGGCACGGAGATCGGCCAATGTCAACGACGACGGATCGGACACCTGGTTCTGTTCGCTCATCGACATCCTCCGGACACTGGTGGCAATACTGCCACTTCATCCTTGTCGGTCACGGCAGTCGAACCGGACACGGCCTCTCCGTTCAACCAGATACGACAACTGGGCAGGAGTTCGGCGAAGACCGGTCCGAAGCGTCGAACCGCCTCGGCCACCACCTCGTCGACCGTGGTCCCCGGCATCTCGGTCGTCCCCACCCCGGCGATCTCGCGCGCTCGGGCGAACAAACGAAGAGAGGCCATGTCGCCGAGCGTACCGGCAGTACCGTGAACCCTCGTGACGAGCGACGCACGACATCCGGGCACCCGCGTTCTCGTTCTCAGGCACGGCCAGAGCACCTGGAACGCATTGCGAAAATGGCAGGGTCAGGCCGATCCGCCGCTCAGCGATCTCGGTCGATCACAGGCCCGATCGGCCGCGGGCCTTCTGGCCAACGAATGTCCCGTCTTCGACGCCGTCGTCACGAGCGACCTCGAACGAGCTCGGGTGACCGGCGAGGTGATCGCCGGAATCATCGGCTGCCCCCGCGTGTCGACCGACAAGCGTTGGCGCGAGAACCACGCCGGCGAGTGGCAGGGGCTCACTCCCGACGAGATCAATCGCGACTGGCCGGGCTATCTGGCCGACAACCGTCGTCCACCCAGTTTCGAGAGCGTGGAGTCGACCATCGAGCGGTCCGTGGCGGCGCTTTCGGACATCGCCGCCGCGCATCCCGATGGATGTGTTCTCGTGATCTCCCACGGGGGCGTCCTCCGGTTGCTGCGCCAACACTTCGGAGATCCCGACACCCGATTCCCCAATCTGGCGGGTGGCTGGTTCGAACACGGTTCCGATGCGACCTGGCGCAACGGTTCCCTGCTCTTCCCGCTCGAGCTCATCGCCGACGAATTGCGCAACACCGGCGCGGTGGAATGAACCGATGACCCCCGAACCAGCACCGCAACTCTTCGACCCGGGACACACCGTCGACCTCATCCCCTCCGAAACAGCGAACGCGACCCCGGAGGGATCCATCGAACCCACAGGGGATCCCTTCCGTGTCGAGGTCATCCGCTCCAAGAAGCGCCGTCGCAGCATCAGCGCCCAGATGGTGGGCGACGTGCTGCGCATCTCCATCCCGTCGTGGATGAGTGCCGCCGAGGAACGAACCAGCGTCGCCGACATGGTCCGACGTTTCCGTCGACGCCTTGCCACGCACGACATCGATCTGGCCGAGCGGGCCAGCCGCCTCGCGCGTACGTTCTCGTTGCACACACCCGCGTCCATCGCCTGGGCCGACAACCTCACGTCCGTGTGGGGGTTGTGCACCCCGTCGCAATCCGACGTCCGCATCTCCACCCGACTGGTCGGGTTCCCCACGTGGGTCCTCGATTACGTCATCGTCCACGAACTCGCCCACCTTCATGTAGCCGGCCACGGTCCCGACTTCTGGGCCCTCGTCAATCGCTACCCGAAATCCGAACGCGCGATCGGATTCCTCATCGCCAAGTCGTCCGACGGCGACGACGATCCGGACTCACAATGTTGACGACCCGGTTGGTCGATCGATTCCTCGAGGACGCCACCGAGGTCGACGTGGACGCCATCCGCGATCACACCGGTGAGGTCATCATCGGCGGCGTCATGGAACACGTGGAGGAAGCCGGTGTTCACTCCGGCGACTCGGCGTGCGCGATCCCGCCCCAGACGTTGCCGTCGTGGGTGGTGGAGGTCATCGAGAGTTACACCGCTGCCATCGCCGCCGCGCTCGACGTGCGCGGACTGATCAACGTGCAGTACGCGGTGGCCGGCACCAACGTGTACGTCATCGAGGCCAACCCACGGGCCAGTCGCACGGTGCCCTTCGTCGCCAAGGCGACCGGAGTCCCGTTGGCCAAGGTGGCCACGCGCGTGATGTTGGGCGCCACGTTGGCCGAACTGCGGGCCGAGGGATTGTTGTCGCGCTCGGTGCTGCTGGACTCTCCGTCGACGGTGGCGGTGAAGGAAGAGGTGTTGCCGTTCAGTCGATTCCCCGAG
>JAURHL010000044.1 GCA_030833305.1 Acidimicrobiales bacterium
ACTCCGGCGTTCTCCGACGTGCCCGAACTGGTCACCAAGCGCACCGTCTCCGATCTCGGCCAATGGCAGTACCCCAAGAGCCCCCTGGCACCGCTCACCGAGGTGGTCCACGATCGTTTGGCCGTCGAGGTCTTCCGGGGATGCACCCGTGGTTGTCGTTTCTGTCAGGCCGGCATGATCACCCGCCCGGTTCGCGAGCGTCCCGCCGAACAGGTGCGCACCATGATCACCGAGGGATTGAAGCGCACCGGCTACAACGAGGTCAGCCTGACGTCGTTGTCCACCGCCGACTTCAGCGGCATCGAATCCGTGGTCACGTCCGTGGTTCCCGATCCGACCGCCTGCGGTGCACCCACGGTCAGCCTTCCGTCTCTTCGCGTGGACGCGTTCACCGTTGGTTTGGCGGCCAAAGTGGCCAGCGGACGTCGCAGTGGCCTCACCTTCGCGCCTGAGGCGGGCACCTGGCGCCTGCGCACCGTGATCAACAAGCTCATCACCGAAGAGGACCTGTACGGCGCGGTGGAATCGGCGTTCTCCTCGGGCTGGTCGCGCATGAAGTTGTACTTCCTCACCGGACTTCCCACCGAGACCGACGTCGACACCGAGGGCATCGTCGACCTGGCCGCGGGGTGCGTGTCGATCGGCAAGAAATACACGAACCGTGCCAGCGTGACGGTGAGCGTGGGCGGATTCGTTCCCAAGGCGCACACACCGTTCCAATGGTTCGGACAGAACGGTGTTCCCGAATTGCGGCGCAAGATCGGTCTCGTGCGCGAGGCGGCCGGACGCGCCAAGGGGGTGCACGTGAAGTGGCACGACCCGGCGGCGACGTTGGCCGAGGGCATCGCCAGCCGCGGTGATCGTCGCGTCGGCGCGGTCATCGAACGCGTGTGGCGCGAGGGTGGGGTTTTCCAGGAGTGGTCCGAGTTCTTCGTGCTCGATCGTTGGCTCGATGCCATGGCCGCCGAGGGACTCTCGTCCGACTGGTTCGTCACGCGGCATCGCGACGAGAACGAGGTGTTCCCGTGGCACCATCTGTCGGCCGGTTTGCACCATGATTTCTTGTGGCAGGACTGGCGTTCGGCACTGGCCGAGGCCGGCCTCGAGGACTGTCGCTGGACCCCGTGTTACGACTGCGGTGTGTGCACCGGCGACGGCTTGGAACACATCGTCGCCTCACCCGTGGCACCCGCGGGCGGCAGTCAAGGAACGGGCCAGAATCTGGCTCTGGGCGGCTCGGTGCCCATCAGCCTGCGACCGAAGTCGATGGTGACCTCGTGAAGGCCCGAATCAGCTATTCCAAGTTGGGCAAGATCCGTTTCACGGGTCACCGCGACGTGGCACGCATCTGGGAGCGCAGCTTGCGCAAGGCCGAGGTTCCCGTCGCCATGTCGACGGGGTTCACGCCACGTCTCAAGATGGCCTTCGGTCTCGCTCTTCCCACCGGAGCCGAGTCATTGGTCGAGTTGTTGGACGTCACTTTCGCGGACGATTCGGGCGTGGGGGCCGACGAGTTCGACGAGATCGCTCGGCGCATCGACACGAGTTTGCCCGTCGGCATGGCGGTCACCGGGATTCGCGAGTGCGCCCCCTCGGAGGCCTCGTTGCAAGAGGACGTGGTGGCCACGACCTGGGTGATGGCCATCGACGCCCCGGACGTCGGCGATCGGATCGATCGGATCAACCAGTCGAACGAGGTGTGGCTCGAACGCGAGCGCAAGGGCGAAACCCGTCGCGACGACATTCGGGCCGGCATTTTGCACCTCGGGCTCATCGCACCCGAGCACTCCGACGTTCTCCCGTCACGGTGGCTGGGTGAGTCCCGTGGCGTCGTCATCGAAGCAGTTCTCACCACCGCCGGCCGCGGAATTCGGCCGACCGAGTTAGTCGAAGCCCTGGTGCCCGGATGTGAGCCGTGGAACCACCTCACCCGGGTGCTCCGAATCAACCAATGGATTGAGCGGGAAGGAGAGCGCGTGGACGTGCTCTCGGCCCGCCCTGCGCACCCTCAGGTGTGCGCATGAGAAAGGAACAGCAACATGTCCGACGTCCCCGAGACCCCCGACACCCACGATTCACCCGACACGTTCGACGCGCCTGAGCAATCCGTCTCTCCGGCCGATGAGAACGGTGGCGCCACCACCGAGGGCACGCCGGCTGTGGCACGCAAGAAGCGCCGTCGTGGTTCGCGCGGCGGCCGCAATCGTCCCCGTCCGCAAGGTGCTTCGGCGTCCACGAGCGATCATGACGACGATCATGACGACGAGCGCGACGATGAACACGATGACGATCACGACGATGTCGTCGTCGTGGCGGGCGGGGAGAATCCCGGGGAGGGAGCCAATCCCTCCGAGTTGCCCGAGCGCCTGAGCGAGGGTCGTCCCTCGCCCGAGGCGGCCGCTCGCGCGGTGGTTCAGCGACCCAAGATCGGCGACACCCGCCCGGCTCCGCCGTCGGGTCCGGCGGTCACCATGCCCGGAGGAACCCGCGCCGGTGCTCCCCGTCCCGGCCGCGCGAAGAGCACGAAGGCCCCCAAGGCCACATCGGGCAACGCAGCGATCACGGCCCCGTCGGCGACTCCGGCCCCGGGGTCGGGCGATTCGGCGGGTTCGGAAGGTGGGGCGCGCAAGAAGCGTCGTCGCAACGGCCGGGGTCGAGGAGCGGGATCCGAGGAACGTGGCAACGCTCGCTCGACCGACGCCGAGGTGGTGGAGCGACGTCGGGGTCGCGAGCGCAACGGACGTCCCATCGGTCGCCACTTCATGTGCGTGCAGGTGCGACCAAATCTCACCCAGGTCGCGGTGCTGGAGGGGCGCAGCCTCATCGAGCACTACGTCAGTCGTCCCGCCGACGACGTGGCCCAGATTCACGGGAACATCTACGTCGGCAAGGTGCAGAACGTGTTGCCGGGAATGGAAGCGGCTTTCGTCGACATCGGAACCCCCAAGAACGCGGTCCTGTATCGCGGAGACGTGCAGTACGACGCCGAGGACATCGTCGACAGTCAGCCACGGATCGAGCAAATCCTCAAAGGCAAGCAGCTGATCGTGTGTCAGGTCACGAAGAACCCCATCGGGGTGAAGGGGGCGCGTCTGACCCAGGAGGTGTCGTTGCCCGGTCGATTCGTGGTGTTGATCCCGAACTCCAAGACCTATGGCATCTCCAAGCGTCTGCCCGATGCCGAACGCAAGCGCCTGCGCAGCATCCTCGATCGGGTGAAGCCCGCCGAACACGGTTTGATCGTTCGTACCGCGGCTGAAACCGCCACCGAGCACGAACTACGTGCCGACATGACTCGTTTGGTCGAACAATGGAACGCCATCGAGGCCAAGGCCCAGAAGGCCAACGGTCCGACATTGCTCTATCGCGAACCCCCGCTGGCGGTGCGCGTCATCCGTGAAGAGTTCAACAGCGACTATCGAGGGGTCGTCATCGACGATCGCCAATTGTTCGAGGACGTGCGCGATTACGTGCAGGCGTTCAACCCGGAGTTGGCCGATCGTGTGGAGTACTTCGACGCGGCCGCCGAGGGTTTGCCGATCTTCGAGAAGCATCATGTCCACGAGCAGATCCACAAGGCTCTCGATCGCAAGGTGTGGTTGCCCTCGGGCGGGTCGTTGATCATCGAGCACACCGAGGCCCTCACGGTCATCGACGTCAACACGGGCCGCAACGTGGGCACTTCCAACCTCGAGGCCACCGTCTTCCAGAACAATCTGGAAGCCGCCGAGGAGGTGGCCCACCAATTGCGACTTCGCGACATCGGTGGAATCATCGTGATCGACTTCATCGACATGGAGATCAAGGAGAACCGCCGCAAGGTGGTGGACGCGTTTCGTTCGGCCTTGTCCCGGGACAAGACCCGCACCCAGGTGTTCGACATCTCCGAATTGGGTCTGGTCGAGATGACGCGCAAGCGGATCGGGGAGGGCCTGCTCACGAGCTTCGCCGGACAATGCCCGGACTGCCAAGGGCGCGGTGTGCAGGTGAATCACGACCTCTTGCTCTGATCGGGCAAGAGATCCGGAGCGGGCGTTGGATGCCCGCATTCCGGCAGGTAGAGTCGCCATTCGCTATGTACGCAGTGATCGCAACCGGTGGCAAGCAGGTCCGTGTGACCGAGGGCCAGCAAGTGCATGTGGAACTCCTCGGTGCCGAACAGGGCGCCACGGTGAACTTCACGCCCGTGCTGGTCGTCGACGGCGACACTGTTCTGGCCACACCCACCCAACTCGCCGGCACCAAGGTCTCGGGGCGCATCGTCGGCTCGGCCGCGGGTCCCAAGATCGACGGCTTCACCTACAAGCGTCGCACCAACCAGCGTCGCCGTTACGGTCACCGTCAGCACTACCAGGTGGTCGAGATCACCTCCATCGCGAAAGGCTGAGACATGTCGAAGACAAAGGGTGGCGGGTCAACCCGCAACGGTCGTGACTCCAACGCACAGCGCCTCGGTGTGAAGGCATTCGCCGGCACCAGCATCACGGCCGGCACCATCGTGATCCGTCAGCGCGGCACCAAGTTCCACCCCGGCAAGAACGTCGGTCGCGGTGGCGACGACACCCTCTTCGCCTTGGTCGATGGCGTGGTGAAGTTCGGTGAGCGCAAGGGACGTCGCGTGATCGACGTCATCCCCGCCGACTGACGATCTCGCAGTCCTCAGACATCGATGCCGCGCGGCAAGCGGCTGGCGTCCCATCCGAGGATCGCCATTCCTTGACGACAGGCGAACCGGTCGGTCATTCCCGCGACGTAACTGACGGCGGCGAAGCGCGCCGCGTCGGACCCGGCGTCCAGGTTCTCGCCCGCGGGTAGCAACGTCGGCGTGGCGGTGTAGCGCTCGACCAGGGCCCGCAAGAGATCGATGACGGCGTGGGCTTGGGCTTTGCTCTCGGGACGCAGGTACACCTGCTCGTAATTGAATCGACGGAACTCGGCCAATGCTTCAGCGATGGCGGGTTCCATCCCGACCCGACCGGTGTTCATGGCGGCTCGGATCATGGAGGTGATGAAGACGCTCAATTGGGAGCCACGAGCCTCGCCACACCGTGACTTCACGAGGGTGGGCAATTGCCCTGCGCTGACGATGCCGGTGTCGACGGCGTCCTCGAAGTCGTGGCACACGTAGGCGATGCGGTCGGCCCAACTGACGACCTCGCCCTCGGGGGTGCCCGGCGCGGGACGACTCCACGAATGATTCCGGATGCCGTCCAACGTCTGACGACAGAGATTGAGATGGCTCAACGTGACGTCGGCGCCCCAAACCGCGTGATCGAAACCATCGGCGACGTACGGGGCCAACGCGTCCTCGGACGCGTGACCTCCCGGGCCGTGCCCACAGTCGTGCCCGAGTGCGATCGCCTCGGTGAGAGCCACGTTGAGTCCCAACGGCCGCGCGACCGCCACGGCGACCTGGGCGACCTCGAGAGCGTGCGTCAACCGCGTTCGTTGGTGATCGTCCGGGAACACGAACACCTGGGTTTTGCCGGCCAAGCGGCGAAACGCGGGTGCATGAAGGATGCGATCTCGATCGCGCTCGAAACACGTTCGGAACGGATCGGCTTCCTCGGGGCGCTCGCGGTCACCCGCACCCACCGCACGGGTCGCGTGGCGACTGAGCACGGAGTCTTCGGTGTGTTCGCGCACCTCGCGCGGCAAGGTGGAGGTTTCTCCGGTCCCGGCCCACGAATCGGCGTGAGCCAAGGTGATGCCGTCAGACGATTCGGAACCCGACATTGTCCCGGCCCAGCGTTCGGCCCGCTCCTGCATGTCACGATCGATGTCGGGGGAACTCACGATGTCACGATACGACACCGATGTGGCATCGGTGTGGCGTCGGTGCTCACCGGCAAACACCGTTTCGGATCGGTAGCGTGAGGCACGAGGTCGCCCCATGAGTCAGTTCGTCGATGAGTGCCAGTTGAACGTGAAGGCCGGCGACGGCGGAGCCGGATGCGTGTCGTTCCGTCGCGAGGGACCCGTGGCGATGGGCGGCCCCAATGGTGGAGATGGTGGGCGTGGTGGCGACATCTGGATGGTCGCGGACCGCAACGTGGCCTCGTTGCTCGCCTTCCGTGACCACCCGCACCGCATCGGTGGCAACGGTGTGCACGGAATGGGCAAGGACCAACACGGCAAGCGCGGAGAAACCCTCGAGGTGAAAGTGCCCGAGGGAACGGTCGTGCGCGACATGTACACCGGTGAGGTGCTGGCCGATCTCGTGGATCACGGCGACAAGTGGCTCGCGGCGCATGGCGGTCGGGGTGGTCGGGGCAACGCTCGCTTCCTCACCAACCGGCGTCGCGCACCGTCGTTCGCCGAACAGGGCGAGCACGGCGAGGAACGCTGGCTGAAGTTGGAACTGAAGCTGATGGCCGACGTGGCCCTGGTCGGATTCCCCAATGCCGGGAAGAGCACCTTGATCTCGGTCATCTCGGCAGCCAAGCCCAAGATCGCCGCCTACCCGTTCACCACCCTCGAGCCGAACCTCGGCGTGGTTCGACTCGACGGCAACACCGAGTTCGTGGTGGCCGACATCCCCGGCCTCATCGAGGGAGCCTCGGAGGGCAAGGGTCTGGGTCACCGATTCCTGCGTCACATCGAGCGCGCGCGCGTCCTGTGCGTGCTGATCGACCTGGCGCCGGTCGACGACACCTCACCGTCGGAGCAACTGGAGATCCTGTTGCGCGAGTTGGAGTCGTACGACCCCTCGCTCTTGACGCGCCCGCGGGTGATCGTGGGAACGAAGACGGATTCGGCGACCGCGGAGATGATCGCCGCGTGGGACGGGATGATGATCTCGTCGGTGACCAATCAGGGAGTGCGCGAACTGGTCGGACGGTTGGCCAGTCTGGTGCACGATGCCCGACAGGAGCAGCCGGTCACCGAGGGGCGGGTCATCTTGAAGCCCGAGTCCGACGGCGCCTGGGTCGAACGACTCGCCACCGGTGGCTTCCGGGTGCATGGTCGAAAGGCCGAGCGGGCCGTGCACCTCAACGACGTGACGACGCCCGAGGCGATGACCTACATCGAGGAGCGCCTGAAGAAACTCGGGGTGCCACGTTTGTTGGCACGTGCGGGAGCACGCCAAGGCGACGTGGTCTGGATCGCCGACTTCTCGTTCGACTATTCACCCGACAACTGATCGGCCCAACCGGTACCGTCCTCGTCATGCGCATCGTGGCCAAGATCGGAAGCTCGTCGCTCGCCGACGACCTCGGGGTCATCGACCGGGCCATCATCGCCGACGTCTGTCGCCAGATCGCCCGCCTGCGATCGCAGGGACACGAGGTGGTCCTGGTGACCTCGGGCGCCGTCTCGGCCGGGGTCTCGGCGCTGGGTCTCTCCGAACGACCGACCGACATGCGCACGTTGCAGGCTTTGGCGGCGGCGGGACAGAGTCGTTTGATGGAGGTGTACAACGCCGAGTTCGCCAGTCATTCGCTGGTGGCCGCGCAGGTGCTGCTGGTTCCCCACGACTTCATCGATCGGACCCAGTACCTGCACGCCCGCAGCACACTCGAGCGATTGATCGAGTTGGGTTGTGTCCCGGTGGTGAACGAGAACGACGCCATCGCGAACGACGAAATTCGTTTCGGTGACAACGACCACATCTCCGCTCTGCTGTCGCATCTTTTGCGTGCCGATCTGCTGATTCTGCTCACCGACACCGAGGGGCTCTACACGAACGACCCCCGCGTCGACTCATCGGCCACGCTCATCACCGATGTGCACGAGAGCGACCCTCTCATGAGCGTGTCGGCCGGGGCCACGGGGTCGAACAGAGGAAGCGGGGGAATGGCCTCCAAACTCTCGGCGGCGCGCATCGCTTCGTGGTCCGGTATCCGTGCCGTCATTGCTCGGGCCACCATCGTCGACGTGCTCGAGGTGGTCACGACTGCGGCGATTTCGGGAACTGCGGGTGTCGGCACCACCTTCCATGGTTCCGACCGGGCCCTGTCGGCCCGCCAGCTGTGGGTGGCTTTCGCCAGCGAGGTGCGCGGGGCCGTGACCATCGATGACGGGGCCGCGGGAGCGTTGCTCAAAGGGACGGTTTCGCTGTTGCCCGCCGGGGTGGTATCGGTTGAGGGTTCGTTCGAGCCCGGTGAGACCGTCGACATTCGCCGCACCGACGGCACGGTCCTGGCTCGCGGGCTCGCCATGATGTCGGCCGCGCAGGCTCGCACGGCGCAGGGTCGACGAAGTTCCGACCTCGACGACGATTCTCCGACGGTCGTGGTTCATCGCGATGAACTGGTGCTATTGCCCCGTTGACCCGGTGCGCAACGACCGCACTCGGTCGCGCAAAACACGGAGGTGTTCGATTTCGGGCGCGCGCAACACGGTGAGCGCACCGATGTAGGTGAGCACGCCGACCGCCGAACCCACCATCACCTTGACGACGGCACCTCCGCCAGAGTTCGCCCCGATGGGACGAAGCACGACCCACATCACGATGCCCATGCTGGCGGCGGCGATCACCAAACGGGCCAATCCCAAGAGAACGTCGAGAGCCGAGAAACCGCGAACCTTCACCTTCAACACGTACAGGGCGGCGATGGCGGCCACGACGTAGGAAACCGAGAACGCGATGCCCAGTCCGAGCACGTCGTAGGCGGGGGACAATGCGAAGGCCAGGATGACGTTGAGAACGTTCTGGAAGCAGTTGATGACGAAAGGTGTGCGGGTGTCCTGGTGCGCGTAGAAGCCGCGAAGAGCGAACAAGTAAATGGAATACCCGACGAGACCGAGGGCGAGACCCGCCAGGGCCCGCGCGGTGGTGTCGGCGGCGGCGGCGTCGAACTCGCCGTGTTGCAACAGCAATCCGATGATGGGGCGAGCCAACACGAGGAACGCGAAAGCGGCCGGGAAGGTGAGCAATCCGACCAGACGAATGCCCAGGTTGGTGCGTTCGATGAACGCGGTCTTGTCACGTCGCGAAACCGCCCGGGCCATTTCGGGGATGAAGGTGGTGGCGATGCTCATCGCCAGTAGTCCGTGCGGGAAATAGAAGAAAGTCGAGGCCTTGGCGAAGGCGTCCTGGCCCCCCGAGCCCGGCTCGGCCAGGTTCTTCACCACGATGACGGTCAACTGGTTGGCCATGACGTAGCCGAACGTCCAACCCGACAACGCGATCAGCCGTTTCACCGCCGGGTGTCGGGGTTGGAAGCGGAACCGCAGGTTCAGTCCGGCGCGATGTATGGCGGGAAGAAGAACGAAGGCCTGTAGTGCGATGCCGCCGGTCGCCCCGAGTCCGAGCAACCAGCGGAACGAGGGGCTGTTGAGTACCTCGGCCAACGGGATTCAGTCGTCGGGGTGATGAAGCAGGATCGGCACGTAGAGCAACGTGCAGATGATGACGATGTTGGCCAGCACCGGTGACCAAGCCGCGGCGAAGAAGCGGCGTTGCGCGTTGAGCAACGAGCCGAGCAGCGCCGACACCCCGTAGAAGAAGATCTGCAACAAGAAGATTCGAGTAAGGGCCGTGCCGACGGTGCGGAATTGGTCGACGTCGATGCCGTCGGCCGGATTGAGTGAGAAGACACGAAAGACCCACGGCGCGAAGAAGGTGGCGATGGCAGTGAGTGCCGCCAGCGCGACGATGGCGGTGCCGACGACCGCCTCGGCGGACTCGCGGTCATCTTTCTCAAGCATCCGGCTGAACATGGGGACCAGCGCCGCCGAGAGCACGCCACCGAGAAGAAGCTCGTAGACGGCGTTGGGGGAGTTGTTCGCTCCGTCGTAGGCGTCGGCCAAGGCGGTTTGTCCGATCACGACTCCGAAGACGATCACCCGCAACATGCCGGTGAAACGCGACAGGCCGGTGCCGAGGGCCACGATGGCGTTGCTGCGCAGAATGTGGCTCATTCCGTCGTGCTCGTCACGGCCAATGTCACGGTGCTCGTCACGCGTGACCAAGTCCCGACCAGTAGGTGTGGGTGCGTCATCGTCGGCAACGGGCACGACGATTTCGGTGTCTTCTGGCTCCGTGTCCCCCACGGCTATCAGATTAGGTCCCCAATCGCACCGGGAACCCGTTGTTGCGTGCTCCCGAACTGGTGACCGGTTCGACGAGGACAGTAGGGTGATGCGAATGGCTCCCCGTTTCACATCGGTTCAACAAGTTCGCGACGGTTTGCGTGATGTCAACTACCTCGCCGATGACGGCATCGCCGGGGTGGCGTTCCTCGCGGACCGACTCGCCAAGCCGATCCTGGTCGAGGGTCCGGCGGGAACCGGAAAGACCCAGTTGGCCAAGAGCATCGCCGACATGACCGGGGCCCGGTTGATCCGTCTGCAGTGCTACGAGGGTCTCGACGAGTCCAAGGCCCTCTACGAGTGGAACTACAAGAAGCAGCTCCTGCGGATCCAAGCCGACAAGAACAGCGACGGTTGGAGCGAGATCCACGACGACATCTTCAGTCGCGAGTTCCTCCTGACGCGTCCGCTGCTCGAGGCCATCAGCGCCCCCGACCCGGTGGTGTTGCTGATCGACGAGGTCGATCGCGTCGAAGTGGAGACCGAAGCGCTCCTGCTCGAGATCCTGTCGGAATACCAGGTGTCCATCCCCGAACTGGGAACCATCACGGCGACCCAGATCCCGATGGTGTTCCTGACGTCCAACAACACCCGCGAACTCTCCGAGGCCTTGAAGCGTCGTTGCCTGTACCTGCACGTCGACTACCCGTCGATGGAACGCGAAAAGGAGATCGTGCTCACCAAGGTCGAGGGCATCACCGAGAATCTGGCCGATCAGGTCGCTCGCATCGTGCGCAGCATCCGTCAGCTCGACCTCAAGAAGTCCCCGAGCGTCAGCGAGACCCTCGATTGGGCGCGCACCATCATGTTGTTGAACATCGAGACCATCGACGCTCAGGTCGCCAAGGACACCTTGCACGTTCTGCTGAAGTACCAGACGGACATCGCCAAGGCCGCCAAGGAACTGTCCGTCGACCTCGTCTGAGGCCAGGACCGCCACCGTGCTCGACCTTCTCGCCGGCTTCGTCACCGAGCTCCGCAATGCCGGGCTCCCGGTGTCGTTGACCGAGAACCTCGACGCCATGGAGGCGGTGCAACACATCCCGATCGAGGACCGTGACGCGTTCAAGTACGCGTTGGGGGCGACGTTGGTGAAGAACAGTTCGCACTGGCGCTCGTTCGAAACCGTCTTCGAGGTTTATTTCTCGATGCGGGGTCCGGAGTACAAGTTGGTCGAGGGGTCCGAGGACGAACTCGAGCAGATGTGGCGCGAGATGCAGGAGCAGATGAAAGAGGGCGACGGCCGGGGCTCCTCGGGCGGCATGGACGCCCTCACGCCCGAAGAAATCGCCCAGATGTTGATGCAGGCCCTCCTGAACGGTGACCAGGCCCTCATGCGCGCCTTGGCCAAGCAGTCCGTCCAACGTTTCGCCGGAATGGAGCCCGGACGTCCGGTGGGCGGAACCTATTACCTGTACCGAACCCTGCGGAACCTCGACCTCGAGGGCATGCTGCAGAAGTTGATGGATGCCAGCCGTCAGGAGGTCGGGGGCGAACTCACGGCGCTCGAAGAGCGTCTCGAGAAGGACGAGTACGAAAGTCGCATCGAGCAGTTCAAGAAGGAGATCGAGGCCGAGATTCGTCGACGATTGGTCGCCGACCGTGGCGCGGAGGCCATGGCCAAGACGTTGCGCAAGCCGTTGCCGGAAGACGTCGAGTTCATGCATGCCAGCCGTGACGAGATGCAGGCCCTGAAAAAGTCCTTGTATCCGCTCACCCGGAAGTTGGCCGCCCGCTTGGCCCGCAAGCGCCGACACGGCCGCAAGGGCCCGCTCGACTTCCGCAACACCGTGAGGCACTCCTTGTCCTACGGAGGCACCCCGGCCGAACCGAAGTTCAAGTACCCCCGGCCGGCCAAGCCCGAGTTGATGGTCGTGGCCGACATTTCGGGCAGTGTCGCGGCCTTCGCCCGGTTCACGTTGATGTTGGTGTACGCGATCCAGAACCAATTCTCCAAGGTGCGCTCGTTCGTCTTCATCGACGGCATCGACGAAGTGACGGATTTCTTCAAGGGCACCGAGGACATCAGCGAAGCCATCCATCGGGTCAACACCGAAGCCGACGTGGTGTGGGTCGACGGGCACAGCGATTACGGTCACGCCTTCGAGGTGTTCTGGGAGAAATACGGCAAGGACGTCGGTCCCAAGACCACGGTTCTCTTCCTGGGTGACGCGCGCAACAACTATCACGCGTCGCAAGCGTGGGTC
>JAURHL010000045.1 GCA_030833305.1 Acidimicrobiales bacterium
TGATCTACGCGGGCTACTGGCCGATGGGGCTGACCTACGAACGCATCATGGGCGACATGCCTCATGTTCCCTTCAAGGACGACGTGTGGCCCAAGTTCCTGCGCGACAACGCCCTGAAGGTCCTCGGACTCGCCGACGCTCACTGAGCGGATCGACCAGCGCTCACGTTGTACGTGAGTGAACCACGGGCGAGATGCTTGCCCGTCGAGCGTCCGAAGACGTTCGCCTCGCAGAAAACGACCGAACGGCCGCGCTTGAGCACCACACCCTCGGCCACCGCGTCCTCCTTCGACAGCGCGGTGAGATACTGGACGTGCATGTCGAGAGTGCTGTAGCCGACCTCCGGACCGTACGCCGACCCGATGGCGGGAACGACGACGGCGTCGATGAGCGTGGCGATGGCCCCGCCATGAACGATGCCCATGGGTTGTTCCAGCTCTGGTTTGAACGGCAGGAGCATGCGGCAATATCCGAGGCGAACCGCTTGCACCTCGAGGCCGACGAGTTTGGGGAAGTACGTCCGCTCCCACTTCCCGAATCGCAACCATGTCGCGGTGGCCTCGGCGGACAGTTCCTCGAAGTTCTCTTCGGCGTGTTTCATGTCGACACTGTGTCACGCCGGGCTCACGGAGGGCAGAATGCGCCGGTGGAGAGAATTCGTCGTCAACGGGTCTTGCTGCCGGATCGGGGGCTGGTCCCGGCGACGGTGACCGTCGATAGCGGTCGAATCGTGGCGATCGATCTCGATGAGAACACCGGTTCACCGGAGGAATCCGGTGACGAGATACTGGCTCCGGCGTTCGTCGATCTGCAGGTCAACGGAGTGGACGACGTCGACGTCTGGGCAACCGCCACGGCCGGGGACGACGCGGCGTGGGATCGGATGAACGAGTCGTTGATCGCGCGAGGGGTCGGTACGTGGTGCCCGACGCTGGTGACTTCGTCGACCGACGACTATCGCGCGGCGGTCGAGTTCATATCGGGGCGAATGCTCCGCGACGACGCTCCGCGGATCGCGGGAACACATCTCGAAGGTCCGTTCCTGGGTTCGGCCACCGGCGCCCATCGTCGTGATCTGGTCACCGTTCCCGACATGGCCCTTTTCGACGGCCTCGCGACTCTGCCGTCGATCGTCACGCTTGGTGCCGAGCACGAGCTCGCTCCGTCGATCATCCGTGAACTCGTCACCCGAGGTGTGACGGTCTCGATCGGTCACACGCGACCGGACCGACGGGGCTACGAAGCGGCCGTCGAATCCGGAGCGAGAATGGTGACCCACCTTCACAACGCCATGAGCGGCATGGCGCACCGAGAGCCGGGGCTGGCGACGTGGGCGTTGAACGACGATCGAATCGTCGCCGGTCTCATCGCCGACGGAGTCCACGTGCATCCCGACATCGTTCGCCTCTCGTTCCGTTGCAAACCCGACGGCATCGCCCTCGTCACCGATTCAGTGGCGTGGCGTCGCGGGGCCGCGGGTCCCGTCGTCATGAAGGTGGTGGATGGCGCACCGAGACTGCCCGACGGAACGTTGGCCGGGAGCATCACCACGATGTCGGAGAGTTTGCGGGTGTGCCGAAGCGCGGGAGTCCCCGTGGAGACGGCCCTGCGGGCGGCCACCGCCACGCCGGCACGGGTGATCGGACGTTCGGACGTCGGCGCGATACGGGTCGGGGCCCGGGCCGACCTCGTCGCCTTGGACGCCGATCTGGACGTCGTCGGTGTGTGGCTCGCCGGCACCCGTCTTCGTTGAGCGAAGCACGGTCGCTACCCTGACCGCCATGCAGATCGTCTCGGCCCTCTTCGTGGAGAACTTCGAATTGCGACAGGCCCCGGGGCCGAGCACTCGCATCGACATCACCGGTGCCATGTTCTCGATGGCATCGCCCGGACCGGTGCCCGTGACCCTCGATCCTCACCTGATCGCCTTGATCCATTGTGCGCCCCATCAGAGCGGCGCCGGGGTGTTCGAAGTGGTGTTCCGTCGTGGAATGAACGAGGAGGACGAGCAGATCGCCCGCAACGTGAGCCCGTTCACCGTCGAGCCCGGCAAGTTCACCTACCGTCTCGTCAAGGCCGAGTTGGAGTTCACCGACTACGGACAGATCTTCGCTCACTGTCGCGTCGACCGCGGACCGTGGCATCTGGTCCCTTTCACGCTCCTGCCACCGGCCTGAGTCACGTCGATCCCCCGAGGGTCGTCGGGTGGTCGGGCCCACGGATTACAGTCGGATCGTGCCGACTTCCTTGGATCCGACCACCGATCGCGCCGCCGTGAACATCGCTCGCGGCTTGGCCATGGATGCCCCGTTGGCGGTCAAGAGCGGTCATCAAGGCACCGCGATGTCGCTGGCGCCGTTGGCGCACGTTCTGTACAGCCGGGTCATGAAGCACGATCCGTCCGATCCCCGGTGGCCGGACCGTGATCGCTTCGTCCTGTCGGCGGGTCACGCGTCGATCCTGCAGTACTCGATGCTCTTCCTCCAGGGTTACGGTCTGACGCTCGACGACCTGAAGGCTTTCCGGCAGTGGGGCTCGGCCACCCCGGGACATCCCGAGGTCGGACACACCGCCGGCGTCGAGGTCACCACCGGACCGCTCGGTCAGGGAATCGCCAATGCGGTCGGATTGGCCATGGCCGAACGTCACCTGCGCGCGCGGTTCGGATCCGATGTCTGCGATCACCACACGTGGGTGATCGCCGGCGACGGTTGTCTGATGGAGGGCGTGAGCCACGAGGCCGCGTCGTTCGCCGGTCATCAGAAGCTCTCGCGCCTCGTGGTGGTGTTCGACGACAACGGCATCACGATCGACGGAGGCACCGGCCTCACCTGCAGCGACGACGTCGCCCAGCGCTTCACGTCCTACGGATGGTCGGTGCGCCCGCTCGGTGAGATCGGTGAGGACCTCGACGCTCTGGAGAGTGCCCTTCGGGCGGCACGGGACGATGGCGACGAGCGGCCCAAACTTCTCGTGTTGCGCACCAAGGTCGCCGTGCCCTCCCCCGACTGGGCCGGCAAGCACGAGGCTCACGGCAATCCGTTCACGGCCGAACACGTGACCCGTACCAAAGAGGTCATGGGAATTCCCGACGAGCCGTTCTGGGCGCCCGAGTCGGTGGTGACCGCCGTCCGTGCGGGCGCGCGGCGCGGCGAGTCCGAGCGAGAAGCGTGGGTGAAGCGAACGGCGTCGCACGTCGAATGGCAATCCCTGGTGCGCGGACCGGGTTCGGCATGGGCGGAATCACTCCCGGTCTTCCAAGCCGGCGAATCCATCGCCACGCGGGTGGCGATCCAGAAGGCGTTCGACGCGATCCTCCCGAACGTGGCCGGACTCGTCTCGGGTTCGGCCGACCTCACGGGCAACACCGGAACGAAGTTGTCGGGACAAAGCGCCGCGTCCGCCGCGACTCCCGATGGTCGTCAGGTCTATTACGGCATACGTGAACATGCGATGGGTTCGATCATGGTCGGTATGGCGTTGCATGGCGGACTGCTGCCGGTGGGCGGAACGTTCTTCGTCTTCTTCGACTACATGAAGCCGCCGGTTCGCCTGGCGGCATTGTCCCGGGCCAAGTGCATCTTCGTGTTCAGTCACGATTCGGTGGGTGTCGGCGAGGACGGGCCGACTCACCAACCGATCGAACACTTGGCGGCCTTGCGCGCGATACCGGACCTGCAGGTGATTCGTCCCTGCGACGCCAACGAGACGTCCCAGGCGTTGCGCGCCGCGATCGAACATGATGGTCCGACCGCCTTGGTGTTGAGTCGTCAGAACCTGCCGGTGGTGTCCGACGGTGGTGCCGTGGCGCTGGGTGCCGGGGTGCTGCGCGAGGGATCGGACGTGTGCGTCGTCGCCACCGGAAGTGAGGTGACCGTGGCCCTGGCCGCCGCCGAACGACTGGCGGAATCCGGCGTTTCGGCGCGCGTGGTGTCGATGCCGTCGTGGGATCGATTCGAGTCCACCCGTCGCGTGGATCGGGCACGAGCCGACGCCATCCTCCCGCCGTCCATGCCGACCGTGTCGATCGAGGCCGGAGCGACGATGGGTTGGCACAAGTACGCCGACGAGTGCATCGGCATCGACCGCTTCGGAGCCAGTGCACCGGGAGCCACGGCCCTCGTCAACCTGGGTATGGATCCGGCCAACGTGGTGCGGGTCGCGGAGTCCTTGCTGGGCCGAGGATCCTCGAACTGATCGACATGTCGACCTCCGATCGTCTCCACCGATTGCACGCCGAGCAGGGGCAAAGTCCCTGGCTCGACAATTTGCGTCGCGATCTGATCCTGGGCGGTGGCTTGGCCGCCGTTCGTGATTCCGGAGTGCGCGGCCTCACCTCCAATCCGACCATTTTCCAGAAAGCCATCCAGGGCTCGGCGGATTACGACGTGCAGTTCGCCACCCTGCGCGCCGCCGGAGCGAGTGTCCTCGAGTGTTACTGGGAGATGGTGATGAGCGACATACACGGTGCGCTCGACGTCTTCGCTCCGCTCTACGACGACAGCGACGGCACCGACGGATTCGTCAGCGTGGAGGTCGACCCGAACCTCGCTCACGACACCGACGGCACGTTGACCGCGGGTCGTGACCTGTGGGACCGCATTTCACGACCCAACCTGATGGTGAAGATCCCGGCCACCGTCGAGGGACTACCCGCGATCCGACGCATGATCGCCGAGGGGCGCAACGTGAACGTGACCTTGATCTTCGGTCTCGATCGTTACCGAAAGGTGATGGAGGCGTACGTCGAAGGTCTGGAGGACCGGGTCGCTGCCGGTCACGACGTGTCGGGTATCGCCAGTGTGGCGTCGTTCTTCATCTCCCGGGTCGACAGCGAGGTGGACAAGCGTCTCGAGGCGACGGGAACGCCCGCGGCCCTCGCCGAGCGCGGTAAGGCCGCCGTCGCCCAGGCCAAGTTGGCCTACGAAGCGTTCCAGGGAACCTTCGACGGCCCGCGGTGGTCGGCCTTGGCGTCACGGGGAGCACGCGTGCAACGCCCGCTCTGGGCGTCCACGAGCACGAAGAATCCGTCGTACCCCGACACTCTCTACGTGGACGAGCTGATCGGTCGGTTCACGGTGAACACTCTTCCCGATGCCACGATCGACGCTTTCGCCGATCATGGAACCGTGGCGCGACGGATCGACGTCGACATCGCCGAGAGTCACCGGGTGTGGTCGGCGTTGCCCGGTTTGGGGATCGACATGGACGACGTGGCCGAGCAACTCGAGCGAGAGGGCGTGGCCTCGTTCCGTCAGAGCTTCGACGAGTTGATCGAAGCCCTGAACGCCAAGGATCGCGGGGACTGACTCAGTCGTCCAGCAGACTGATCGCCTTCTCCAGGGCCCGGCGGGCTTGGGAGAGGGTCTTGTCGATGCTCGGTCGAGTCTGGCGACGAGCCGATGCCTCGCGCAGGACGTCGAATTGAAGATCGTCGAGTCGTGACACCAGATCGCGCAACTGGCCGACGATCTCGGCCAGGCGTTCACGTTGTCGCGGGTCCAGTTCGTCATCCATGTTCGACCCCCGTTCGCGTCGGACCATCGACGACCGAGTCACGGACGATGTCGACCGGATGTCGCACCCGAAGTCCGGCCGCGGCGAGGAACATGGAGCAACCCGGATTGGCCGACGCCACCACCACCTCGCCTCGATCCGCCGTGGACGATCTGATCGCCTCCACCTTGCGCGCTCGCACGGCCTCGGCGAGGTCGGGATGCACGAGTGAGTAGGCGCCGCCGGCACCGCAACACAAGCCATCGTCGGCCAGTTCGACAACGTCGGCCCGATCTCGCAGGACGCGACGGGTCGAGCCGTGGACCTTTTGCACGTGCCGGTGGTGGCAGGGATCCTGGATGACGACGGTCGGCCGGTACGAGGAGGCCGGTGCCAAAGCCGCGGCGAGATCGGAACGCTCCATGAGCTCCGCGAGCCATTCCACCGCGTCGACGACACGCGCCGAAAAAAGTCGTGCCTCGTCGGTGCCGAGGATGCTTCCGTACTCCTTCATGGCCGCTCCACAGCCGGCCGAATCGACGATGATCGGCGCATCACCGGGCATCGAAATCATGGTGAGCTCGGCTCGGCGCACTCTCGATTCGTGAAGACCGGCGTGCGTGTGCAGTGCTCCGCAGCAGGAACCACGCGCATCGGGAACGCCGTACGACAGCCCGACCCGGCCGGCGAGGTCGGCGACCGCACGGTGCGTCTCCCGTTGCCAGACGTCCATCACGCACCCGGTGAAGATCCACACGTCGGGGTCGCCATCGACACCACGCAGACGGGGCTCGTTCCGCCACGGAAGTGGGGCCAGGCCGAAGCGTCGGGGAACGAGGTGCAGACGCTGGCCGAGAGCGAGCAGGGGCCGCGTCGCTCGTAGCAGTGCCGGATGACCGAGCAGACCCAGACCCACGCGAATCCAGCGCGGTGTGATCACGTTCGCCCGGGCCAGGTCGGACTTCGCACTCTCGATCATTCGACCGTACGGGACTCCGCTCGGACACGCCGGCTCGCAGGCTCGGCACTGGATGCAGGTGTCGAGGAAACCCACCGAATCCCGATCGAGGATCAGCGCTCCGTCGTTCACCTCTTTCATGATCGCGACACGACCGCGCGGCGACAGCGCCTCCTCGCCCGTCGCTCGAAAGGTCGGGCAGTGAGGCAGGCACAAGCCGCATCCCACACAGGTGGCGATGTCGTCGGACGAGACGGATTCCAGCCGGGTCGGCATCACGTCTCCACGGTACCCGCCGTCGGACCACCGCCGACGACCCAGTCGCTAGGGTTCCCTCATGTCATCGGCTCCGGATTTTCTCGCCGCCCTTCGGGAGAGCACCGAGGAACTTCGCCGTCTGGCGCGTTCCACGCACGACACGATCGTCCCGGACTGTCCGGGGTGGTTGGGTCGCGACGTCATCGTGCATCTTGGACGCGTGTATGCCAGTGTGACCGCCATCGTCGAATCGCGCGCGTCGGGTCCGGTCGACCCGGGCAAGGCGGCGGAGGCACCGGAAGGTTCCGCCATCTTCGAGTGGATCGACGAACGATGCGATTCCGTGCTCGCGGCCCTGTCGGGTATCGCCAACGACGAGCACGTCTGGACCTGGTCCGATGACCGATCCGGCGGTTTCTATCATCGGCGGATGGCACACGAGACGGCGGTGCACGTCTGCGACCTGCAGCGTTCGATCGCGGTCACCGTGACGATGGATCGTGAGATGGCGTGTGACGGAATCGACGAGGCCTACGGAGTCATCCTGCCGTCGGGAATGAAGCGAAAAGGGCGGACGTTCCCGACGTCGACCTTGCACCTGCACTGCACCGACGGTCCCGGCGAATGGATGATCATTCCGCGGGGCGACGTCGTCGACGTTCGTCACGAACACTCCAAGGGTGACGTGGCCTGGAGGGGTCCCGCGGTAGGGTTGTTGCTGGCCGCGTGGGGTCGACGTCAAACCGGAGTGGTGGCGTTCGGCGATCCGAAAGCGTCCGACGAGTGGAGCAGCCTCGGGATCTGATCAGACCGCGTTCCAGGGGCGCGTGTCGTTACCGCTCCAAAATCCGACTCTCTTGACGGCCTCGTCACGCGCGGTCGCATCGGTGAACGACGCGCGAAGTCGCATCACCGTGGCCACCAACAATCGAAGTTCGGCGATTCCACGGGTCACGGGATCACCGGAGAGGTTCTCGCCGTATCCGGCGGCGAATTCCTCGTAGGTACCCGGTCGGCCACCCCAACGCTCCGTCCAACGCAGGAGCGGTCCGTGGTCCCAGCCCCTCGGCGACGATGCGAGGAGATCCCAGTCGAGAATGATCGTGCGGCCGGTTCGTCGCTCGACCACCACGTTCCCCGGATGCAGATCCCCGTGGACGACCACGTGATCCGGGTGTGGCGAGGTGAGGTGGTTCGTCACCCACCGCAGGCGCTCGTGTGCGTCGACCAACACGTGCGTCACCTCACGTGTTTGCTCGGCCGACAGTTCGTCGATGGTCGTTTCCAGGTTCCACCACGGGAACTGCCCCGCCAGTGGGAGGGGATGCATCGCGGCCACGTCGTCGAGGGGAACATCGTGAAGGGTGCGAACCATCCGACCGACTTCGGTCCAGTCCGGCTCGGCGTCGTGGTCGATGTCCACGAGGTGCCACGTGGTGCCCCACAGGTCCGGATCCAGGTCGACGTCGACGAACGAACGGGAGACGTACGGGCGAGCCACGTTGATGTCGCGCTCGGCGAGGAAGTGCGCGGCGTGTATCGCGACGACCGGATCGGTCGTCGGTCGACAGACTCGAATGGCGCACGGTCCGGCCACGTACACCGCGTTCATGCTCACACGCTCTCGTCGTGGTTCGGGAAGATCGAGTCGACGGGCGATGCGTGCGGCCAGTTCGTCGGCGCGGTGGAGGCGGTCGGTGTCACCGGCCGCCACGGGTGTCGCCACGAGCGGCGAACCGCGGCTCACGGGGTCCTCATCGGATGAGTCCGTCGCCCGCGCCGGGATTCAACCGGCGCTCGGGGTCGAAGGAGTCCGTGAGGCGCCGGTGGATGGCTTCGGTCGCGGCGTCGGTGTTCCGCCGGGGCGGGACCTCGTCGCTGTGGACCACCCCGACACCGACTTCGGCGATGACCTGACCGGAACGATCCTCCACGTGGGCCACCACGGCCCGCGGGGCGACCGACCATCGACACGGCAACGTGTCGAGATCGGGACCGGACATCGACTCCTGGTTCGCAAAGCCGTGGTCGCGCATTTCGGTTCGCGCGGCTTCGATGTCGGACGGATGGCCTTCCAGGCAAACCCATCCGACGAAACCGTTCCACAGGACCGCTGACGGACGATACAGATGGGCGAAGAGGTCGGTGATTCGCGAACCGTCCACGTCGTCCACCGACAGCCAGCGGGTCGCTCTCGGGAGCGGACGCGTGCGCAAGGTCACCTCGGCGATGGCGCCGAGACGCCCGTGGGAGCCGACCATCAGCCGGCACAGATCGAACCCACTCACGTTCTTGACCGTCGGGCCGCCACCCTTGACGACGTCGCCCCGTCCGGTCACGACGTGCACCTCCAACACGGAGTCCCGTACGGGTCCGCGACCGAGACGCAAGTGATCGTTCCAGCCGGTGGCCAGGGCGCCGCCCACCGTTCCGTGCGGGTGGCGGAGCTGGCCGAGGTTCACGTACTGGCCCCGTTCCGCGAGGACGTCATCGAGATCGGACAATCGGGTTCCCGCCCCGCAGGTCACGGTCATCTCGTCGGGTTCGAAGGAACTGATGCCGGTAGGTGCCTCGACGGTCCGAAGGTTCCCGGGCGGTTCGACCCGCGAACCCGCGCCGCGAATCCACACCTCTCCCGTCGTACCGATGCGGGCGGCGAATTCGTCGATCCGGTTCACACCCACAGACCCTCGACGTGAGCATGTGCATCACCGCAACCCGCCGGACTCGGGAGCACCTTGAACGGGTTCGCGAGACCCAACGGGTCGAACGCCTCGCGGACCCAGGCTTGGGCGCGAAGGTCGTTTTCGGAGAACATCAACGGCATGAAGTCGCGCTTTTCCAGTCCGATACCGTGTTCCCCGGAAAGAACGCCCCCGTGCGCGACGCTCACCTCGACGATCGCGGCCCCGGCGCGGTGCACCCGATCGAGAACGCCCGGCTCTCGTTTGTCGAAGACCAACAAGGGATGCAGGTTCCCATCTCCGGCGTGGAAGACGTTGAGAACCATGAGATCCTCCTCGGCCGCGATGCGGTAGACGTGATCGAGAACGTCCGAGAGGTGTCGACGTGGCACCACGGTGTCGTGGAGGTAGTAGTTCGGCTTGATCCGCGCGATGGCCCCGAAGGCGTTCTTGCGTCCCTTCCACAGCAGCATTCGCTCGTCCTCGTCCCGAGCGGTCCGCACCGTGCGAGCCCCGTGCTGCCGACCGATCCGCTCGATGGCCTCGGCGTCGGCGGCCACCGCCGAGGGAGCTCCGGCCACCTCGACCAGGAGAGCGGCGGCGGCGTCGGTGGGCAGGCCGGCGTGGATGAAAGCCTCCACCGCTTGGAGGCACAGCCGGTCCATCATTTCGAGGGCGGCCGGGACCATTCCGGCGGCGATGATGGCACTGACCGTGTCGGTGCCGGCGCGCACGGTCTCGAAGTCGAGCAACATGGTGCGAACGTCCAGCGGATCGGGTGTCAAGCGCACGCAAATCGCGGTGACGACGCCGAACATTCCCTCGCTGCCGACGAAGGCTCCGCGAAGATCGAAACCCCCGGATTCGGGTTCCTCGCCGCCCAAGCGCACGAGCGATCCGTCACTGAGCACGACGTCGCAGGCGAGAACGTGGGCCGACGTCACTCCTTCGGCCAGACAGTGCGGACCACCGGAGTTGTTGGCCACGTTGCCCCCGATCGAGCAACTTTGTTGGCTACTCGGATCCGGTGCGAAATGCAGACCGAAGCGAGCCACGTGACGGGTGAGGTCGAGATTCAAGACACCGGGCTCCACCCAGGCCAGGCGCGACGACACGTCGACGTCGAGGATGCGGTTCATCTTGGTGGTGCAGATGACGACCGCTCCCCCGATCGGTGTCGCTCCACCGGCGAGTCCCGTGCCGGATCCTCGGGCCACGAACGGGATACCGAATTGACGGCATACGTCGATGATCCGACACACGTCGTCGTCGCTCCGGGGATAACACACCACCCCGGCCTCACCGACGAGATTGGACGCGTCGTGCGCGAATAGCTTCAACTCGGCGTCGTTGTGACGGACCCCATCGGAACCGATGGCGGACCGCAACGCCTCGAGGACCGCGTCGGTCATGGTCGGTGACGTTTGGTGCGGCGATGACGTCGGCTGACCGGTTCGTCGACCTGGCGCAACACGATCACGCGACTGGGCGAGACCGGAGTTCCGTCGACGAGTACCGAGTCACCGGGATTGATGGGATCGAGCATCGTGCCAGAGTCGAGATGGTCGACCCGCCCATCGCGACGGGCGCGCAGTTCGGCCTCGCGAGCCCGCATGGCGTCGCGTCCCTCTCGGAAGGCGGCTTGCACGTTTCCGAGTCGCGAGCGAGTGGCCTCGGCCGCGCGTCCGGCCACCTTGACGGGTCCCATCGATTCGATGGTGCGCTTCACGCGACGACCGGCGAACAACACGCCTCCCACGCCGGCGACGATTCCCGAGACGAACCAGACGAGGCGCTTGATCATCCGCGCCTCCGCCGCGCGCGGCGGGTGTCGTCCACGATGACCAGATGTTGCCCGTTGCCCGTTCGTCGCTCGATCTCGCGACTATCTCCTCGACGCAAACGACGGGCCGCCCGGCCGGTGCCGGTGACCAGGGCCGTGGCTTTGATGACCGGAGCCGACAAGGCCAAGCGAGTCACCCGGCCGGTGGAGGCCACCGCATCCGAGATGGCCTCGGCCGAACCCAGGACCCGATCGAAGCGGTCGAGATCGTGCCGCGCCTCTTCGACGGCACCGCGGGCCTCGTCGGTGGAGGC
Organism: Acidimicrobiales bacterium; assembly: GCA_030833305.1. Taxonomy (GTDB): domain Bacteria; phylum Actinomycetota; class Acidimicrobiia; order Acidimicrobiales; family Ilumatobacteraceae; genus Casp-actino8. Next base: position 11,494 of record JAURHL010000045.1, read on the forward strand.
ACGAAGTTCGGCCAAGAGCGGACGGGTCTCGTGTCGCAGATCGGTCAATTCCGCTCGGAGGATCCGCAACGTGTCGAGAACCCGCAACAGAACGACGACGAGCGCCGCGAATCCGATGGTCAGCAACACCGCGGCCAGGACGATGGCCAACTCTCCTGCGGTCATGTCGGATCCTCCTCACTCGGTTCGACCGGACGTCGTTCGCTCATTCTCCGCTCCACCTCGCGCTCACGGCCGTGGTGGCTCGGTTCGTACCAGACCCGGTCGACCAGTGCTTCAGGAAGATACTGCTGATCGACCCAGCCGGATTCCTCGTCATGAGGGTATCGGTAGCCGACACCATGACCCAGTTCGGCCGCCCCTCGGTAATGGCCATCGCGGAGATGGGCGGGAACCTCTCCCACCGAGCCATTGCGAATGTCCGCACGGACGTTCCAGATGGCCAGGGCGGCCCGATTGCTCTTGGGGGCAGTGGCCAGGTGGATGGCGGCCTGGCTGAGATTCAATTGGGCCTCCGGGAGTCCGACGTGCTCGACGGCCTGGGCCGCCGCCACCGCGACCAACAGGGACGTCGGATCGGCCAATCCCACGTCCTCGCTGGCGAAGATGATCATGCGGCGGGCGATGAACCGCGCGTCGTCGCCGGCTTCCAGCATGCGCCCGAGGTAGAAGACCGCCGCCTGGGGGTCGCTCCCCCGCATGCTCTTGAT
>JAURHL010000046.1 GCA_030833305.1 Acidimicrobiales bacterium
GCCGATGCGGCTGCCCCGCCGAACACGGCGTGCGAGAGTCCGTGGCCGATGTACGACATGCCGCGCAAAACCACGAACACACCCAGAAGACCACACAGCCCCCCTGCCGCGATGGCGACGATCGTGCCGTTGCGGAAGAACTCGAATCCGTAGGGCTCGAACAGGTCGGCTGCGAGGGCCGCGTTCATTCTCAGACCGCCCGCGGACGGAATGGCTTGATGACCGCGCCCTCGGCATGATCGAGGACCACCGGCATGCCGCCGTGTTGCAACACCTCCATGGGGGCGCCATAGGTGCGCTCCAGGAAGTAGGGCTTCAACACGTCGGTGGGCGCACCATCGGCCACCACCGTTCGGTTGAAGCAGATGAGTCGCGGAAGGTGCGCGGCGAGACCGTTCAGATCGTGGGTGGTGAGCACGATGGCGATCCCGGACTGACCGTCGCGCCGATCCGGGGCGGACTCGTTGAGATCGGCCAGCACGTGGAGCACCTCGTGGCGGGTGCGCACGTCGACGCCGGCGGTGGGCTCGTCGAGCACCAGCAGGTCGGGCTTCTGCATGAGCGCTCGGGCCAGGAACACCCGCTGCTGTTGTCCGCCCGACAACTCGCGAATGTGGCGCGACGACAGACCGGCCAGACCGAGATGCTCGAGGACGCGCTCGATCTCGGACTTCTCGTCGGCGTGCAACCGCGGCCACCACGACCGCTGCGGACGGCTCATGGCCACCACCTCGGACACCGTCACCGGGAAATTCCAGTCGACGGTCTCGAGTTGGGGAACGTAGGCCACCCGCAGGCCCGCGGATCGCATGACCGAACCGTGAACGGGCTTCACCGAACCGAGCATGGCGCGCAGAAGTGTGGTCTTTCCGGAACCCGAGGGCCCGACGATGCCCACGAACTCGCCGGGGGCGATCGTCAGGTCGACGTTCTCGATGACCGGACCGTTGCCGTAGGAACAAGACACGTGGTCGAAGCGCACCATCGAATGAGGGGCTGTCACGCCGGTCATTGTGGGTACTCCGCATCGTCCGGGCCGACATCGGAAACGTCGACGGTCTTCAACGCGCTCGCGTCACCGCCCAAGGCCTCGACCATCGTGACGTAGTTGAACCTCATCAAACCGAGCCACGAGTGCTCGGGATCTCCCGGCGCTCCGAGCAGGTCGTCGTCACGCAGAACGTCGACGTAACTCACGCCGGTCTCCCGTCCGATCTGTTCCAGCACGCTCGACGGGAACACCTCGCTGCCGAAGATCGCGCGGACTCCGGATTCCTCGACTTGGGTGATGAGATCCGCGATTTCACGCGGGGTGGGCTCCTCGAACGAAGAGGGTTGGATCGCACCGATGACCGACCATCCGTAATGAGCGGCGAAGTACGCGTAGGCGTCGTGGTACGTGAGAAGTTGCCGTTGCGTGGCGTCGAGGGTGGCCGACGCGGCGACCATGGCCGAATCGAGTGCGTCGACCTTGGTCACGAACGCTTCGTAGTTGCCGGCGTAGATCGCGGCATTGTCGGGATCGGCGGCCGACAACGAGTCGCGAATCAGTGCCGCGAAGTCGCCGGCCATCGGCGGGTTGGTCCACAGGTGCGGGTTCGGCTTGCCGCCATCTCTCGGGAACGAGAAGTCGAAGATCCACTCGTCCTCGGGAAGGATCGCCGTACCCAACTCGCAGACCACCGCGTCGGCACCGAGGTTGGCGTCAGCCAATTCGCGGGTCGGGTCCTCGAGGCCGAGCCCGTTGATGAAGACGATGTGTGACGCTTCCAAGGTGGCCGCCACACTCGGCGGAGGCTCGTACGTGTGGCTGTTCGTTCCTTCGGGCACCAGACCGATGACGCGCGTGTCGGTGCCGGAGGCGATGTTCGCCACGATGCTGGTGATGGGAGCCACCGTGGTGGCGACGGTCAACGGGCCGTCCGCCACCGGACGGCGCAATTCGCAGGCCACGGACGAATCCAGGATCGACGACGCACCTTCACCGGAATCTTCAGCGCCACATCCGACGAGACCGAACGACACACCGAGCACGCCAATTGACGCTAAAGCGCGATTCGGCCGCGAAAGACCAGCAAGACGTGCACGAGCGGGCATGGTCTCAGGGTACATCCCGACCAAAGCCGGGCGCACGATCGGTTAGTCCGGAACCAACATCACCCGGTCCATGAAGGCCATCACCAGGTCCTGCCAGCCCTGAGGGTCGACGGGGTGTCCGGTGACCTCATCGACCACCAAGCCGAACGAATACGCCAGCATGAAGGCGGAGGCGGTGTCGGGGTCGATTTCGGACCGCACCCATCCGCGCGCTTTCGCTTGAGTGACCAGATCGGCCAGGAGCTCGCGCAATCGATACTGCTCGGCCCCGAGTCGAGCCCGATACTGCTCGCGACCTCGCGTGGCCCCGACCATGCTGGCGCGCAACAAACGTGAGTCGGGGCGCTCCGGGAGGAACGCCGAACCCACGACCGCGAGGATGAACCGTCGGAAATCGGCCTTCGATGTGGCTCGCGCGAAAGCCACTCTGGCGTTCTCGATGTCGACACGCACCGATTCGGCGTACACCTCCACCTGAACCGACTCGACGAAATCGGCGAAGTCGGCGAAGTGGTGATACAGCGACCCCTTGGAGATGCCCGAGGTGTCGAGCAACATCTCGACGGTGTAGTTGTAGAGACCGTGTTCCTCCGCCAAACGGCGACCGGTTTCGAGCAGCGCGACCTTGGTCGGGTGCGCCGGCCGCTCGGACTTGCCGCGTGATCGGGGTGGATTGTTCACGAGGCGGCCCCCACGCGCGGGCGGTGTTGTTGCGTCTGAGCCCAGGTCATGCCGGCCAACGAGTCGATGTCGTGGGGAAGGCCGAGGACCCGCTCGGCCACGATGTTGCGCTGAACCTCGCCGGTGCCACCGCCGATGGTGAGCGAGCGGGCGAACATGTAACCGTCGAACCAACCCGGGTGGTCGAGCGAACGCAAGCCGACGCCACCGCCTCCGCCGAGTCCGTTGTGCTCGCCGCGCGCGGAATTGTCGTGGCTCTGACGAAGCATCGCGTGCGCGCCCAGGATGTCACGCGCGACCTCCATGACGTTCTGGCCGTGCTCGTCGGCGAGGATCTTGCGGATGCTGGCCTCGGGACCAGGCTGTTCTCCGCGCAGTCGGGCGGACAGGGTTCGCATGCGGATGAGGTCGAGCAACACGTGCTCGATGTACACGCCGGCCAACCGCTGCCGCAACACCGGATCGGAAACGGGCCCGCGTTCACGCACGGCGTCCAGCATCTCGAGCGCGGTCGGTCCGCTCCCCCACAGGACACCACCCGTCGACAACGACACCCGTTCGTTGCCCAAGGTGACCTTGGCCAGTCGCCAACCCTCGTCGGGTTCGCCGACCAGATTCTCGACGGGAAGACGCACGTCGGTGAAGAACACCTCGTTGAACGTGGACGCGCCGGTCATCTCCTTGATGGGCCGGATCTCGATGCCCGGAGTGTCCATGGGGCAGACGAAGTACGACACGCCCTTGTGCTTGGGTGCGTCGGGGTTGGTGCGCGCGATGAGGATCCCGTACTTCGCGTGTTGCGCGCCACTGGTCCAGATCTTCTGGCCGTTCACGACGTACTCGTCACCGTCGCGGACCGCGCGCGTTCCGAGATTGGCGAGATCGCTTCCGCTCCCGGGTTCGCTGAACAACTGACACCAGAAGTCCTCTCCCGACAGCAGTCGCATCAGGTAACGACGCTTCTGTTCCTCGGTCCCCGCGTACAAGATGGTCGGCCCGGCCCAGCCGATGCCGATCGGATTCGCGGGACGACGGATGCCGGCTCTGGAGAGTTCGTCGTCGATGATCAGTTGATGGATCGGATCGGCGTCGTGGCCGAACGGCGCCGGCCAATGGGGCGCGACGTAACCGGCCTCGGCCAACTGTCGGCCGCTGGGGCGAGGATTCGCAGCGATCCAATCGCGCACGGCGATCCGGCGCGGATCATCGGCGGACGGCATCTGGAAATCCATACAGCGAGAGTATTCCCACCGAGGTGCACGGCGTACCATCGCACCCGTGCCCACGCTCGGACCCAGCCCCTCATGGAACTTCGCCGATTCATGGGAGGCCATCGCGCGAGCGATCCCGGACGCTCCCGCCCAGTACGGCTTCTCCCACCGCGACGGATCCGAACTGCATTTCGCGTGGGGTGAATTCGACCGTCGCGCGAACGGTGTCGCCCGGGCGTTGATCGAGTCCGGGGCCACCCACCAGGACAAGGTGGCGCAGTACATGTACAACTGCCCCCAGTACCTCGAGAGCATTCACGCCACGTTCAAAGCCGGTCTCGCGCCGGTGAACACCAACTACCGCTACACGCCGGACGAACTGGTGTACATCTGGGACAACGCCGACGTGGTGGCCGTGGTGTTCCACGGATGTTTCGCCGACACCATCGACGGACTTCGTCAGCGCGTGCCCCGCGTCGCCTTGTGGTTGTGGGTCGACGACGGAAGCGGCGAATGCCCGAACTGGGCGACCGACTACGAGGCAACGGCCTCGCAGGGAGGTGCCGAGCCGGTCATGGGATCGTGGGGGCGTTCCGGTGACGACTTGTTGCTCATCTACACGGGCGGCACCACCGGCATGCCCAAGGGCGTCATGTGGCGGCAGGAGGACCTGTTGCTGGCGCTCGACGACGCGAACCGCGTGAAGTTGCCTCCGACCCCCGACGTCGACGCTCTCGTGGCACGCACGACCAGGATCGGGCCACGCAATCTGCCCGCCGCTCCGCTGATGCACGGAACCGGGCTCTTCAACGCGATGAGCAACTTGATGATGGCGGGATCGATCGTCACCATGCGCGGTCGCAAGTTCGATCCGGTGGAACTGCTCGACACCATCGAACTGCTCCGTGTCAACTCGATGTCGATCGTGGGCGACGCGTTCGCCAAGCCCATCCTGCGCGCGCTGGACGCCGAGCCCACCCGATGGAACCTCACGTCGTTGCGCGTCATCATCTCGAGCGGTGTGATGTTCGCCGCCGAGACCAAGGCCGGATTGCTCCGACACAACGAACGTCTCATCATGGTCGACGCGCTCGGATCGTCCGAGGCCATCGGCATGGCGCAGAACACCACGACCGCCGACGGTTCGTCCAAGACCGCCGCCTTCCAACTCGGACCGCGAACCAAGGTGCTCACCGAGGAGGGCCGCGAGGTGCTGCCCGGTAGCGGAGAATTGGGGCGCGTGGCCCTGCGCGGTCACACACCGATCGGCTACTACAAGGACCCCGAGAAATCGGCCAAGACCTTCGTCGTGTTCGACGGCGTGCGGTGGTCGATCCCCGGCGACTGGGCCAGCGTCGATGCCGACGGCACGGTGCAACTGCTCGGACGCGGAAGTCAGTGCATCAACACCGGTGGCGAGAAGGTGTACCCCGAGGAGGTGGAAGAGGTGCTGAAGCTTCATCCCGCGGTCGCCGACGCGGCGGTGGTGGGTCTGCCCGACGACCGCTTCGGCCAAGCCATCACCGCACTCGTCGAGCCCCTCCCCGATCGAACGATCGTCGAGGCCGAACTCATCGCCCACGTCAAGGTGCATCTCGCCGCCTACAAGGCTCCGAAGCGAGTGTTGGCAGTGGACACGGTGGGTCGCGCCGGCAACGGCAAGCTGGACTACAAGGCGCTCACCGAGCGGGCCGCCAAGACCCTCGGCTAACGTCTGACGGCGTTCCCGCAGGGAACGAATCACCCCTCACCCACGAACAACCCACAGGAGCGGTACCCATGGCTGCACTCGGATACGACGGCAAGGTCGCGATCATCACCGGAGCGGGCGGTGGCCTCGGCCGTCAACACGCGCTGCTCATGGCCAAGCGCGGCGCGTTGATCGTGGTCAACGACCTCGGTGGTTCCGTCGACGGAACCGGCGCCAATGCCTCGGCGGCCCAGAAGGTCGTCGACGAGATCAAGGCCGCCGGCGGTGAAGCCGTCGCCGACCACAACTCGGTGGCCACGCCCGAAGGTGGCGAGGCGATCGTGCAGACGGCGATCGACACGTTCGGGCGCGTCGACATCGTGATCAACAACGCCGGCATCCTGCGCGACAAGGCGTTCCACAACATGGAGCCCGACTTGTTGAACCCGGTCCTCGACGTTCACTTGAAAGGCGCGTTCTACGTGACCAAGCCGGCGTTCGTGCGCATGCGTGAACAGGGCTATGGACGCATCATTTCCACGTCGTCGGCCGCCGGGGTGTTCGGCAACTTCGGTCAGACGAACTACGGCGCGGCCAAGATGGGTCTGGTCGGCTTCACACGCGTGCTCGGTGTCGAGGGTGCGAAGTTCAACATCAAGGCCAACGCCATCGCCCCGCTGGCCATGACTCGCATGACCGAGAACATCCTCGGCGGTCTGAAAGACAAACTCGATCCGGGTTTGGTGTCGCCGTTGGTCGCTTTCCTCGCCCACGAGGACTGCCCGGTGACCGGCCAGTTGTTCTCGGTCGGCGGCGGTCGCGTGGCACAGGTTTTCCTGGGCGAGACGAACGGCTACTACAACCCGAACCTCACCCCCGAGGACGTTCAGGGCAACTGGGATGTCATCACCGACCGTTCCACCTACGCCGTGCCGAACAACCTCGGTGACGAGACCGCACTGTTCCTGCCGTTCTTCAAGTGAAGGTGACGAACGGGTGACACCGATGGGAGGAGTCGCACGATGATCGACGTCGAGGAATTCGGACAACGCGCCAGTGAATGGCTCGCGGCGAACAAGCCCCGGGCGCCCCGCGATTACGGCGCGATCTGCCCGCCCGATCTGGTGGACGCCGGCCTGGCGTGGCAACGACACCTCTACGCGTCGGGGTGGGCCGGTGTTCATTGGCCGACCGAGGTGGGCGGACAGGGACTGACCGCCGCGCACCAGGCCCAGTGGTTGTACGAGTGCGCGTTGGCCGGTGTGCCGGGCGTGTTCAACATGGTGGGTCTGGTGCTGGCCGGAGGCGCGATCCAGAAGTTCGGGACACCCGAGCAGCAGGAGCGGCACCTGAACGCGACTCTGCGCGCCGATCACGTGTGGTGCCAGTTGTTCAGCGAACCCGGGGCCGGAAGCGATCTGGGTTCGTTGAGCACCCGCGCGGTGCGTGACGGTGATCGGTACATCGTCAACGGACAGAAGGTGTGGTGCTCGGGTGGGCGCTACAGCAACTGGGGAATCCTGATGGCGCGCACGGACCTCGATGCCCCCAAGCACAAGGGGATCAGTTTCTTCTTGATGGACATGAGCCTGCCCGGAATCGAGATCCGACCGCTGAAGCAGATGACCGGTGAGGCCGAGTTCGACGAGGTGTTCTTCACCGACGTGGAGCTGCCCGCCGACGCGTTGCTCGGACCACTGCACGGTGGCTGGGGTGTCGGGATGGCCGTGTTGACGTCCGAGCGCGGACACATCGGAACGAGCGTGATCTCGCTCGAGCGGCGACTGGAGTCGATCTCGCGGTTGGCTCAAGGGCGCGAGTTGAGCGCAACCGAGAAGCAAGAGCTGACGAAGTTGCTGTCGAAGGGCATGGCCTACAAGGCGATGGCGCAGCGACAAGGTCCGGTGGCCTCGACCGCCGCGTCGCTGATGAAGTTGGGAATCACCGAGATGATGTTCGACACGGCGATGCTGCGCGCCGACATCGCCGGGGTGGAGTCGACGTTGGAGGGGGCGGACGCCTTCGGGCTGTTGTCGGCCCCGGGGGGTCGGATCGCCGGCGGAACGAGCCAGGTACAGAGGAACATCATCGGGGAACGCCTGCTGGGCCTCCCCCGCGACCCCTCCCACTAACCCCACCAAAATGCGACAATTTGTCGCTTTGTGTACATGCCGCGTGTACACAAAGCGACAAATTGTCGCATTTTGGTCATTGGGTGGGGGGGGAAGGTCGGCGGCAAAGATCGCCCCGTCGCCCGTAGAATTATCGCTCTTGGCCACCAACGGGATCATGGGTACACAATCGTGAAAGTCGCATCCGCCAACGGCGTCAAAGTCGAACTGCACGATCTGGGCGGCACCGGCCCCCACATGCTCATGTCCCACGCCAACGGGTTCCACGGCCTCTGCTGGAAGCCCGTGGCCGCCAACCTGAACAAGCGCTTCCATTGCTACGCCCACGACCACCGCGGGCACGGCGACACCGCCGCCCCCAAGGACTGGAAGGTTGCGTGGTCCGGTTACGCCGCCGACGCCACCGCCGCCGCCAAGGCGGTAGCCCAGAAGGGCGGCATCATCGGCGTCGGTCACTCCATGGGAGGCGCCACGCTTCTTCTCACCGCGATGAAGCACCCGGAACTCTTCCGCGGCCTGTTGCTGTACGAACCCATCCTCTTCCCCGACGATGTCCGTCGCCCCGCCAATCGTCCGAACGTTCTGGCCGAAGGCGCCGCCCGTCGCAAGCCGTCGTTCAAGTCACTCGACGAGGCCATCAAGAACTACTCGTCGAAACTGCCCATGTCGCACTTCACCCCCGAGGCCCTCGAGGCATACGTCCACGGTGGTTTCCGCAAGGGCGACGACGGCCTGATGCACCTGAAGTGCTCCCCCGAACTCGAATCGGAGAACTTCAAGAACCCGAACATCCCGAATCTCTGGAAGAAGCTCCCCGAGATCGGCATCCCCGTCTGGGTTCTGAGCGGTCATCCCGAGCCCTTCCAGCCCTCCGGGTTCGCCGAGGCCATCGCCGACCGCCTGCCCAAGGGCAACCACATCGAGTACAGCGACCTCGACCACTTCGGCCCGTTCGTCGATCCGGTGCGCATCGCTCGCATCATCGACACGTTCGCCGACACACTCGAGCCGTGACCGGAACCATGACCGAACCCGTCGGATCCGAACACACGGCCGCACCGGGCTCGGGAGCGTTCGGTCCGAACATCGATCGACTCGATCAACGGGCCGACCAACTCCTGGAACGCGTTCGCAATCATCCCGTGGCGGCCAAGACCTTCGAAGCCGCCAGCCATCTCGGGGATTTCAGCCTGATCTGGCATCTGGTCGGCACCGCGCGCGGCGTCACCAGCGGCAAGCGGGCCACGCAAGCCATCGCTCTTTCGGCTCTACTCGGCGCCGAGTCCCTCATCGTCAACCAGGGAGTGAAGCGCATCTTCAAGCGCGAGCGCCCCACCGCCAGCGGCGACGAGCGGTTCGACGTTCGTACTCCGTCGACCAGCAGTTTTCCCAGTGGTCACGCCAGCTCCGCGGTCTTTGCCGCCACCGTTCTCACCACGTGGGACGGCAAGAAGTCGGCCCCCCTGTGGTTCGGTCTGGCCGCGGTGGTGGGAACCAGTCGCGCCTTCGTTCGCATCCACCACGCCAGCGACGTCATCGGTGGAGCGGCCGTGGGTCTCGGTCTCGGCTTGCTCGTTCGACCGATCGTCAAGCGTCTTCGCTGAACTCGATACGCGCTCGACCATCGCCCATCGTCAGAACACGCACCCTGAACCCGTCACCGGACCATTCCTCGCCTTCGCGCAACTCCCCCGAGACCAGGTACTGACGACGATCGAAGCCCGCGGCCCCGACCACCTCGATTCGATGCACGAGGACGAAGTCACCGTCATGGAACGCGTCGTCTCCCGTTGCTTCCACCAACTCCACGGAAGCGAACGTCGTCCCGTCGATCGGTACCGCCACCGCGATCGATTCCGATGAGGAAAGCCGTGAGCGCGAAACGATGTCGATGACTCGTGAATCGTCATCGGGCCACCAGCGCACGACTCGCTCCGGATCGATCCATCCGACCGCCAACAGATTCACCACCAGGATCCCCGGGCCATGACGCAACGTGGCGTCCGTCTCGCGTGATGCGGCACTGTTGCTCATCAGATCGTAGGGACTGTCGTACACGACACCGTCGAGACTCTCGGCCGAGAGAGAGCTGTGCGGCCAGTCCAATCCGTGCCCCAACTCGTGTTCGATCAGATCGAGTGGAGGCACGCCCTCCCACACCGACATGAAGTCCGACGCTCCCACGTACACGTACCGTCGCGTCACCGCGGCCGAGCAGTCGTCGTCGCACGACGTGCCCGGTCCACCTCGGCCACCCTCCGCCCCCTCGGCGTGTTGTGCGTCGGACACCACGAGGACACCTTGGGCGTCCGGCGATGATTGCCCGAGCGCACGGTCAACGCACTGCTGGGAGGTTTCGGTGGTCAGAACGGAAACGTCGGTGGCGGCGGGGACGAATCGCACGGTGTAGCGGCCCCCGGACCATCGTTCGTAATACTCCGCGACCGGGGCCAGTTGCTCGACGATCTGGTCAGCGCCGTATTCCATACGGTCATCGAGTTCGGCGTACAACGGATCAGTGGCGCCGATCGGAATCCGGCAAATCGCCACCTCCCAGACGTCCTCGCCGCGCGCCCGATCGAGGGCGGATTCCGATGTCGCCATCAGGCGCTCCACGGGATCGGGGCGGCCGGACGAAGCGCCCGACCCGCAACCAACCCACATCGGCAACGTCACCGACAGCAGCACAGCTCCGGGAAATCGCTTCATCGCCCCCGAACCGTAGCCTTGGCCCCGTGAACACCGGGATTCGCTTCGATCGCAAGATGTCCGAAGCCGAAGGCTTGATGTGGCGCCTCGACAAGGACCCGTATCTCACTTCCACCTTCGCCAATCTCTCGGTCCTCGATCGTGCCCCCGATTTCGATCGACTCCGCCGCCGGATGGAACGCGCGTCCATCGCCATCCCTCGTCTGCGTCAACGCGTGCAGTCGTCTCCGGCGAACCTCACGCCGCCGTTGTGGGTCGACGATCCCGACTTCGACATCGACTACCACGTCCGGCGCGTGTCGCTTCCGGCCCCGGGGTCCATGCGCCAGATGCTCGACCTGGCCACCCTCATCACCAACGACCCCTTCGATCGCACCCGACCGTTGTGGCAGTTCGTCGTCATCGAAGGACTCGACGGCGATCGTGCGGTGCTGGTCGAGAAACTTCATCACTCCATCGCCGACGGCGAGGGCAGTGTGCAACTGTCGTTGCAGTTCTTCGACTTCGAACGGGACGCACCCGAACCCTCGCCGCTGGACTGGGAGCCGACAACGGACTCGACATCGATGCTCAACGTCGATCTGTGGCGAGAGGTGTTGTCCGGACCGCTCAAGTTGCCGATGGCGTTGGTGAAGCAGATCCGTGATCTGGTCGCCGACCCCGCGCAGATTTCGGCCAACGGTTCGGCGACCATCGACTCGTTGAGATCGGCGCTGGGTCAGATGACCGACGTCGAGCCGGCCCGCTCGCCGCTGTGGACCACCCGTTCGTTGCGCCGACGCGCCGAGGTTCTCAGTGCCCCCTTCATCGACACCCGTGACGCCGCTCGCGCTCTCGGCGGAACTCTCAACACGGCGCTGCTGTGCGCCGCCGCTGACGCCGCCGGGCGTTATCACCGCGCCCTCGGTGCTCCCGTCGAACACCTCCGGGCGTCGATGGCCATCAGCACTCGCAAACAGACCGGTGACGGCGAGGCCACCAACGCGTTCTCGCTGGCCCGCATGCTGGTTCCCACCGCCGAGATGGAGGTGCGCGACCGATTCGCCGCGGTGAACACAGCGACCATCGATGCCACCGGTGCCTCGGCGGCCTCCCTGGTCGGCACTGCCGCCAGCCTCGCCACGTCACTCCCCACCGCCCTGATCACCCGGGTGGCCCGGCTGCAGTCCCAAACCGTCGACTTCGCCACGTCGAACGTGAAGGGAACCCCGATGCCGGTGTTCGTCGCCGGATCGGAGATCGTCAACAACTTCCCCCTCGGCCCGCTCGGCGGAGTGGCCTTCAACCTCACCTTGCTCTCCCACGTCGGCAGCCTCGACATGGGGTTGAACTTGGACGCCGGAGCGATCAGTCATCCCGAGGTCTTGCGCGAGTGTTTGAACGACGCGTTCGACGACC
>JAURHL010000047.1 GCA_030833305.1 Acidimicrobiales bacterium
ACCCGAAGTTCGGGTGACGCCCGACGTCAGTAAGTGATGAGGGACTGAACGGGAACGTCGCCCAACTTGTGGCGTCCATCCAGGAAGGCGAGTTCCAGGAGCACGCCCAGGCCGACCACGACTCCCCCGAGGCCGGTCACCAATCGGCAGGTGGCCGCCGCCGTGCCCCCGGTGGCCAGAACGTCGTCGACGACCAGGATCCGTTCTCCGGGATGCACGGCGTCACGGTGGATCTCGAGTTTGTCCGTTCCGTACTCGAGTTCGTACTCCTCGCGGGCCACGGCCCAGGGCAATTTGCCGGCTTTACGAACCGGCACGAAGCCGGCCCCGAGCTCGACGGCCACCGGAGCACCCAGGATGAATCCGCGGGCTTCCACGCCCACCACGCGCTCCACACCGACCGAACGAAAACGGTCGGCGAGGCCGGTGATCGCCTCGTGGAAGGCCGGACCGTTTCCGAGCAACGGCGTGATGTCGCGGAAAGTGACACCCGGCGTGGGGTAATCCTCGATGGCGCGAATGAGGTGTTCCATCGACGACTCGCTCACCGACGACGCTTCTTGCGGGGACGGGGCGGATGCGTGAGCAAGGTGCTCGAGGTGACCGGTGCCGATGGAGTCGACTCCGGATCGACCTGGGTCTGGCGGCGGACACTCTTCAGTCCACTCGAGGTTCCGGTCACCACCATGTGCTCGAGCTCGGCGCCGGTCGAGTGCAGACCGCGAAGATTGCGGAATCGGGGCTCGCGCTCCTTCAGGACGGCCAACAACGGTGAGGCCACGAAGATCGACGAATAACTGCCGATCAACAAACCGACGAGTAGTGCCACCGCGAACTCGCGCAATGCCACGGCTCCGAACACGCCCGAACCGAGGACGAGCAGCGAGATGACGGGCAAGACCGCGGCCAGACTGGTGTTCAACGACCGCATCAGGACTTGGTTCATGGAGACGTTGGTGATGTCGGCCATCCCGGTGCGGGTGGCGCTGAATCGCTCGATGTTGTCCTGAACCTTGTCGAACACCACGATCGTGTCGTACAGCGAAAACCCGAGGATGGTGAGGAAGGCCACCACGGTGGCGGGCGTGACCTCGAAGCCGAACACGGAATAGATGCCCACGCTGATGAGGACGTCGTGGAGCATCGCCACGATGGCGGCGATGGCCATCCGCCATTCGAAGCGCCAGGCGATGTAGAGGGAGACCAACACGAGGAAAGCGACGAGCGCCCGTACCGCTTTCTCGGTGATGCTTCGGCCCCAGGACGAACTGACGGAGCTGACCGACACCTCGTTGACGTCCACTCCGGCGGCCGTGGCCAAGGCCGATTGGACCGTCGAACGGACCTCGGTGGTCTGATCTCCGACCTGAATCCGGATCGATTCGACGCCGCCGCTCTCGAGAGTCTGCACCTTGGCGTTCGTGACCTCGACACCGTTGTCCTCGACGACGGCCCGCGCCGCATCGGAATCGAAGGTGGATGATGCGGGGACCTGCCAGGCGACACCACCCTCGAAGTCGATGCCGAGGTTGAGACCCGAGGTCGCCAGGGAGACCATTGTGACCACGATGAGAAGACCGGAAAAGATGAAGCCGTAGCGCCGCCGACCGTAGAAATCGATGGCGGTCTCTCCGTGGTACAGCCGTCCGCGCAGACCACGACGAGTCGATGAGATCGTGTCGCTCATGCGGCACCTCCGGACGTCAGGGTGGATGGATCGACGCCGAAGACGCGTCGGCGGGCGATGAAGTTCGAACGGGCCAGCAACAACATGGTCGGCCGCGTGAAGAACCAGGCGACGATGAGGTCACACAGGGTGGACAGACCGAGGAAAAAGGCGAACCCTCGCACGGATCCGACGGTCAGCCACCAAAGAGTGAAGGCACCGAGCAACGACACGATGTCGGCGGCCAGGATCGTCCTCCACGCCGACTTGAAGCCGCGCTCGGCCGAGTTGCGCAACGTGCGGCCGGCCTTCACCTCGTCCTTCAGTTTCTCGAAGAAGACCACGTACGAGTCGACGGTGACGCCGATCGAGACGATGATGCCGGCAATTCCAGAGAGCGAGAGCGCAAGTCCGTTGGTGCGCGACAGGAGCGAGATGACGTTCCACTGGATGGTGCCCGAGACGAGCAACCCGACGACCACGACGGCGGCCAAGCTGCGGTAGTAGAGCAGCATGAACAACAGGACCAGGCCGACACCGATCAGACCCGAGATGATGGCGGCCCGCAGGGAGTCGCTACCGAGGGTGGGCGACACGGTTTGCACGGCCTGCACTTGCAGGCGCACGGGCAACGCGCCGCTCTTCAACACGCGCGCGAGATCCTTGGCTTCTCCTTCGGTGAAACTTCCCGTGATGTCGACACCACCGGAAAAGGAAGGTTGATTCACGCTGGGTGCGGATTGGACCACGCCATCGAGAACGATGGCCATGCGTCCCGACGGGCAGGACGCGTCCTTGGCGAAGCACCGCGCGGCGCCGCTGTTCCAGAGGTCGGCTCCGCTGACGCCGCTGCGGAGAGTGACGCGCACGCCCCAGCCGCCCGAGATGATGTCCGCTTGGGCGTCGCTGTTGAACACCTCGCCGGTCGCGAAGGCCGGTCCCAATTGGTAGAACTCGGTTCCGTCGGCGTTCTGCACGAACACGGTGGCGTTGGGGTCGGTCGGGTCCGGCAACTCGGCGGGAACGGTCTCTTCGGTTGGCGTGGGTGCCTCGGTTCCGGTGACCTCTGTCGTCGTGGTGGACTCGACGATCGAGGTGGTCGTGGAGGTGTCGTCAGGGACGCTGGTGGCCGTCGCCGGTCGCGCGGGACCGCCCGGCAGGGTCGTGGTGGCATCGGACGGAGCGGCGGAGTCGGTTCCGGGCACCGTTGTCGGAGTGTCGGCGATACTGGTCGACCCGCCGTCGGCGACGGAGTCGGGGGTGGTGATCACCTGGGACAACAGAACCGGGCGCAGGAGAACGGCGCCGGTCACCTGCACCAATTTGATGGCGTCGTCTTGATTGTCGACACCGGGCAGGTTCACCACGATCGCATCGCCCTGCCGGATGATCTCGGGTTCGGCCACGCCGAGGGAGTCGACGCGTTCACGAATGCGTTCGACGGCGAGGTCGAGGCTCTCGGAGTTGAATTCGCCGACGGGCTCTTGGGTGACCGATACGCCACCTTGAAGGTCGAGCCCGAGGGATGGTTCGTTACCCGCCACGAGGTTCGCGGCCAGAGAGCCGAAAACCACGACGAGCAAGCCGAGCAGGGTGATCGCGAGGCGACGTCGGGTCATGGGACATTCACTCGGAGGCGGGAGAAGCCGGCTCGGTGGGCTCTCCGCCCGCGGTTTCCTCGGCGGGATTCACCCGTCGAAGGAGGGCATTGCGGGAGATTCGAATCTCCACGTTCTCGGCGATTTCCAGCCAGACGATGTCACCATCCATCGCGGTGACGAAGCCGTAGAGACCCGAATTGGTGATGACCTCGTCATCGACGGTGATGGCCTGCTGGAGTTCCTGCTGGGCCCGCAAACGCTTGCGCTGGGGCCGGATCATCAAGAAGTACATGGCCAAGCCGATGAGGCCCATGAATCCGAAGGTGAAAAGTGCGCTTCCACCACTGTTCTGCTCGGCGGTGGCCATGAGGGAGGCGAGATGCGACATGTGATTCCTTGTTCACTGTTCCTTCGACGAAGGAGGGGTCGGACGACCCGTGAAAGCCTACTCGCCGACCACGCTCGATCGGGGTGCCCGCGGTCCTGACCAGGTGTGTCGGGACTCCTCAACCACCATCGCCCCAGACGGCCAGGATCTCGCGACGGAGATCTGGCAACGTTCCTGCGGCGATGGCCGAGCGCATCCGGGCCATCAAGTCGAGGGTCCAGGCCAGATTGTGCAGGCTCATCAACCGCGACCCGGTCGGTTCGTTGACCTGCAGCAGATGGCGCAGATACCCCCGCGTGTGTCGCTGGCACACCTCGCAACGACAGTCGGGATCGAGCGGAGCATCGTCCAGAGCGTTCTTGGCGTTCTTGATGTGGACCTTGCCCAGACTGGTGAGGGCCGTGCCGTGGCGACCGAGTCGGGTCTGCATCACACAGTCGAATTGATCGACCCCGAGCGATACCGCTTCGACAAGTGATGCCGGGTCACCGACTCCCATGAGATACCGGGGCCGGTGCGAGGGCAGATGCTCGAGCGCGGCGGCGAGGGCGGGCAACATCTCCGCTCGAGTTTCGCCGACGGACAGTCCGCCGATGCCGTACCCGTCGAAGTCGAGTTCGGTGGTTCGTCGCGCGCTCTCGGCCCGCATGACGGGCGAGATTCCGCCTTGCACGATGCCGAACAAGGCTTGGTCGGGCCGACGATGAGCGACGCGGGCTCGCGTGGCCCACGCCGAAGTGCGTTCCACGGCCAACCTGATGACCGATTCCGGGGACGGCAACGGTGGGCAGACGTCCAAAACCATTTGGATGTCGGCGCCGAGCAACTCTTGGGTGGACACGGCCGACTCGGGGGTGAATCGATGTTTGCTCCCGTCGTACGTGGAGGCGAAGGTGACCCCGTCATCGTCGACCTTGGGTTCGAGCGAGAAAACCTGAAAGCCACCGGAGTCGGTGAGCGTCAACCCGTTCCATCCCGCGAACCGCCCGAGTCCGCCAAAACGGGCGACCACGTCGGCCCCCGGGCGCAACATCAAGTGATAGGTGTTGCCGAGGACGATCCGTGCCCCGAGTCGTTCGTAATCGGCGGCGCTGAGGTACTTGATCGCTCCACGAGTTCCCACCGGCATGAAACACGGAAACTCGTAACTCCCGTTCGCCGTGTGAGCGACGCCGGTGCGGGCCGAGCCGTCGGTGGCGGTGATGTCGAGGATGACGGGGTGCATGGTCAGTGATCGTGGGCGTGACGGTCGAGGAGCATGGCGTCGCCGAACGAGAGGAAACGGTATCGCCGGTCGACGGCCTCGCGGTAGATGTCCCGCCACACCGGACCGACGAAGGCATCGATCATCATCAGCAAGGTGGTTCGTGGCATGTGGAAATTCGTCATCATGAGATCGACGACCTTCCACTCGTAGCCGCGATGAATGAACAGACTGGTGCGACCGCTTTGTCGCCCGCTGCTGAAGGTGCTCTCGAGGGCCCTCACCGCGGTGGTGCCCACGGCGATCACGCGGTCGGCTTTCCGGACCGCCTCGATGGTCTCGTCGGGCACCGAATACAACTCGGTGTGGATCGGGTGGTGTCGAGGGTCATCGGTGCTGATCGGTCGGAAGGTGTCGAGGCCCACGACCAACTCGACGCGCGCCAATCGGGCGCCCCGTTCCTGAATGCTCTGCAGCAACGTCGGAGTGAAGTGCAATCCCGCGGTCGGTGCCGCGGCCGATGCCGGACGACGCGAGTACACGGTCTGGTACCTCTCGTTCGCGCCGCTGTCCGACGTGATGTACGGAGGCAAGGGCAACGTCCCGATGCGATCGAGAAGAGTCATGGGTTGCCCGTCGTCGTGCAGTCGCACGGTGAACGTGTCACCATCGTCGCGACGTCCGACGAAGGTGACGACCTCGTTGCCGGCCTCGTCGAGAAGGGTCTCGTTCGGTTTGAGTTTGGCGGCGGGGCGCACCAGGGCGGACCAAGCCCCGGCATCGGACATCTCGAGTAGCAGCACCTCGACGGCTCCACCGGTCCCCCGACGCAGTCGCAGACGCGCCGGGATGACGCGGGTGTCGTTGACCACCACCACGTCACCGGGTGCGACGAGATCGACGAGATCCCGAACGTGCCGGTGGTGCAGGTGATCGCCCCCGTCGACGAGCAGACGCGCCGAGTCCCGGGGTTCGAGGGGTTCCTGGGCGATCAGATCCTCGGGGAGGTCGTAGTCGAAATCGGAGATGTGCACGGTTCAGGAGAAGAGGTCGGGCTGAGCAGTCGGCGCAGTGAGCCCGACGTGCGTCCACGCCGCGGGCATGGCGACCCGGCCACGGGGTGTGCGTGCGATCATGCCTTGCTGTATCAAGAAGGGCTCGTACACGTCCTCGACGGTTTCCGGTTGCTCGCCGACGCCTATGGCCAGGGTCGTCAAGCCGACCGGCCCTCCGTTGAACTGCGAGCACAACGCCCGAAGTAGTGCGCGGTCGACTTTGTCGAGGCCTCGCTGATCGACGCCGAAGACGGCAAGGCCTTCGTCGGCCACCGACCCGGTGATGCGGCCACTCTCGCGGACCTCGGCGAAATCACGCACTCGCCGTAACAGGCGATTGGCGATGCGTGGAGTTCCGCGACTACGGCGGGCGATTTCCTGGCAACCCTCGTCGTCGATGTCGACCGAGAGGATGGAGGCGGCGCGACGAACGATGGCCGTCAGTTCGGCATCGTCGTAGTAGTCCAAACGGGCGACCAATCCGAATCGGTCACGAAGTGGTCCGGTGATCATGCCGGTACGGGTGGTGGCACCCACGAGCGTGAAGCGCGGCAGAGCCAGACGAATGCTCGATGCGGCCGGCCCCTTGCCGACGACGATGTCGAGTTGGAAATCCTCCATCGCGGGGTAGAGGATTTCTTCGACCGTTCGTCCCAGACGATGGATCTCGTCGATGAACAGGACATCGGACGGTTCGAGTTTGGTCAGGATCGCGGCCAGGTCCCCGGCGCGCTCGAGCGCGGGACCCGAGGTGATGTGCAACCGAACCCCCATCTCGGCCGCGATGATTCCGGACAGCGTGGTTTTGCCCAATCCGGGCGGGCCGGCGAACAAGAGATGGTCGACGGCCTCCCCACGACGACGAGCGGCCTCGAGCACGATGCCCAACTTCTGTTTGAGTTCGCGTTGACCGATGAATTCTTCGAGATGTTTCGGACGCAGCCCGGCCTCATCGGACTCCTCGATGGGACTCTCGACCTTCGGATCCAGGAATTCCTCACGCACGTCGTGCCCCCAGCAACCGGAGTGCCTCGCGCAACATGGTGGCGGCGTCGGTTTCCATCGGCAAGGACCGTAGCGATTCGCGGATCTCGTTCTCGCTGTAGCCGAGACCCATCAGTGCCTCACGAACATCGGACACGGTGGTGCCGGCTCCGCCGGTCGTGTCACGATCGGTCAGGGTCGGCAACGACAGTCGGTTCTTCAATTCTATGAGAAGTCGTTCGGCGGTCTTCTTGCCGACTCCGGGTACCAACGTGAGCGCTCCGACGTCGGAGGATGCGACGATGTCGACCAGAGCCGACGGGGAATGAGTCGACAGGATCGCCAGGGCCAACGAGGGTCCCACTCCGTGGGTGGCGATGAGGGTCTGGAACGACGACTTCTCGTCGCGGGTCTGGAAGCCGAAGAGAGTCTGTGTGTCTTCTCGGATGTGATGATGCACGTACAAGAAGGCCGGAGATGTCGGCTCCAGCTCGGCCAGGCAACGCGGCGTGACGTGAACCACGTAGCCGACACCCGCGACTTCGACGAGCGCCGTGCCGTCAGAAGACCTCTCGAGAACGTTCCCCCGCAATGACCCGATCATCATCCGGCCTTTCGTCGACTGCGGGCTCGCCCGTGGACGTCCGGTGCACCCGCGGCGATGAGGCGTTGGTGCACCGGCCCGATGGCCAAGTGGCAAATCGCCAATGCGGCGGCGTCGGCGGCATCGGCAGGCTTCGGCGCCGCACTCAGGCCGAGTCGGGCCTGGACCATGCGCTGCACCTGCTCCTTGCCGGCACCTCCCCACCCCGTGACCGCTTCTTTGACCTGATTCGGCGTGTATTGAACCACGGTGCAACCGGCGGCGTGGGCCAACGCGAGGGCCAGTCCGCTGGCTTGACCGACGCTCATCGCCGTCCTCACGTTGACCTGGAAGAAAACCTGCTCGACGGCCACGCTGTGGGGTCGGAAATCGTCGAGTACCTCGGACAGGTCCTGGTGCAACCGCGCCAGGCGTGCAGGCAGTGCGTCGTGGGCCGGAGTACGCAGAACTCCGAGTGAGACCACCTGCAAAGACGCGCCCTGGGCGTCGATGACCGCATAGCCGCAACGGGTCAAGCCGGGATCGATTCCCAGGACCCGCTGGCTGCTCTCTACGAACATGCGTACGATCATACCGACCCCGGCCCTGCTCGGTGGGACGGCTGGGCTGTGACAGGCTTTCCCCCATGCGACGTCTGAGTGGGATTTCGGTGGCCGTGGTGATGGTGACCTCGTTGGTTGCCGCCTGCACGAGTGGCACGGAGGGCTCGTCGGAGAGCGGTTCGACGCAAACGACGACCACGATCCCCGACCCGGACGCGTCCGCCGGTGGGTTGCCCACGTGCGACGAGGCCGGGGTTCGGTCGTGCCTTCTCCCCTGGCCCGACGATCGCCTGACGGTGGCGGATCCGACAACGTCGACCGGTCGACGGCTCGCGATCCCGGCCGACGCCGTGCCCGTGAACGAGGCGGGCATCGCAATGGATGTCACCGACCAGAACCGCGCCGATGGATTCTCGCCGAGTTCGGCGGTGGTCTTCGTCGCCGATGGTGTGGACCTCGGGGCGAGTGGTGTTCCTGACAGCACGCGCATCGAGGAGTCGGTCGCCGCCGACGCGAGCATCACCATCACGGACACGTCCTCGGGAGAACGCGTCCCCTTCTGGGGAGAACGTGACATCCAATCCGGGCTGGTGACCTTGCGGCCCGCGATCGCGCTCACCGAGGGACACACCTTCGAGGTGGTGGTCGACGGGCTCGTCGACGAGTCGGGGGCCGAGATCGTGGTCGAACCCTCGACGTGGACCTTCACGATCGCCAGTGCCGACTCGTTGGCGGGTCGACTGTTGACCATGCGCGACGTGGCCTACGAATCGATCGGTGAGGGCGTACCTAACTTCACCGTGGACACGGTGACCGAAGGCGAAACGAAGGTGGTCGAAGGAACCTTCGAGATACCGAACTTCCTCGACAACGACGGTGGGCCGGGCGGATCGCTCCTCCTCGATGCGACTGGTTCGCCCCGCGTCAACGGCGACCAACCCGTGTACGACGTGGCGTGGCGATGTGTCGTCCCCGACGCCACCGTCGAACCCGTTCCGGCTCTTCTCTACGGGCATGGATTGCTCGGGGATCGTGGTCAGGTCGATTTCTTCGGTACGTTCGCCGCCCAAGGGCTGATCGTCGGGTGCGCGGTCGATTGGTTGGGAATGGCTTCGCAGGACATCGGCAATCTCGCGGGAATCCTCGGGGACATGGGCCGGTTCAACGAGCAGGCCGACCGGATGTTGCACGGACACATCGCTTTCTCGATGTTGGGTCGGCTCACCAATCACCCGGACGGCTTCGCGTCCGATCCGGCCTTTCAGAACGCCGACGGATCGGCCATGTTGAAACGGGACGCCACCGTCTTCGTCGGGAACAGTCAGGGTGGGATTCTGGGTGGAGCCGCGTCGGCGATCTCGACCGAGTGGACCCGCGCCGTGCTCGGGGTGCCCGGCATGAACTATTCGCTTCTCCTGCCGCGCTCCACGGATTGGCCGGAGTTTCAGGTCATTTTCGAAGACTCCTACTCGGATGTCGACGATCGACTCATGGCCTTGATGTTGGTGCAACTCCTGTGGGATCGGGGCGAGAATTCGGGTTATGCCCAGCATCTGACGACCGACACCTATCCGGGCGTCGAATCCAAAACCGTCCTCCTGATCGAAGCCTTCGGGGATCATCAAGTGGCCAACGTTTCCACCGAGATGCTGGCGAGAACGATCGGCGCCCGAGTCCATTCTCCGGCGTTACGGGACGACCGCAGCCTCAGCTCGATTCCCTTCTGGGGGATCGAACCGATCACCGATTACGCCGATGCCTCCTCGAAACTGGTGGTATGGGATTACGGAACACCGCCTCCGCCGGTGGGTCCGCGCCCCCCGATCGGCGCCGAGTTCGGCAAGGATCCCCACGGTGCGGGAAGCGATGAACCACGAGTCCTGATCCAGGCACTCAATTTTCTCTTGGAGGGGACACTCACCGACGTCTGCGCGGGTCCGTGTGTCGGAACCCAGATCGATCAGCAGTGATCAGGATTTGCCGATGGCGGCCGTGATCTCTTGAACCGATCGGTACGTCACTCCCGCCAGAGCACGGTGAACGTAGGTCAGGCGACCATCGGCTCCGACCACGAACACACTTCGACGCGGAAACCCGAGCGGTCCGAGGGTGCCGTACGCCGCGGCGACCGCCTTGTCGACATCGGACAACAGTGGGAAGCGAAATCCGTGTTTCGTTGCGAACGCCTCGTGACTGCTGACGTCCTGGGCCGAGATCCCGACGACCGCCGCGTCCAGGTTCTCGAACTCCTCGAACTCGTCGTTGTACGAGTTCAACTGCTTGGTGCAGACCGGCGTGTCGTCGCCGGGGTAGAAGGCGATCACCAGTGGCTTGCCGGCGAATTCGGACAATGAATAGTTCCGACCTCCCGTACCGGGAAGGTTGAACTCGGGGGCGATGTCTCCGACCTTGATGCTCATGACGCGACCCTAACCCAACGAGAGACGGTCAGCCGACGGCTTCGAGAATCTCGTCGCTGATGTCGAAGTTGGCGTACACGTCCTGGACGTCGTCGTTGTCCTCCAACGCTTCCATCACCTTCAGGATCTTGCGAGCAGTTTCGGGGTCGGTCACGTCGATCGTCGTGGACGACACCATGGTCGATTCCGCCGACGACACGGACAAGCCGGCCGATTCCAGGGCGGCCCTCACGTCGTAGACCGCCGACGGCTCGGTGAGGATTTTCCAGGCCGATCCGTCACGACTGATGTCGTCGGCTCCGGCATCGAGCGCGGCCATCATGACGTCGTCCTCGGTGGCTGATCCGTCGACGAAAATGACTCCCCGTCGGCTGAACTGCCAGCCGACGGCGCCGGGCTCGGCCATCGCTCCACCGAGTTTGTTGAAGATGTTGCGAATGTCGGCACCGGTGCGGTTGCGATTGTCGGTGAGCGTGTCGACCATCATGGCCACGCCTCCGGGTGCGTACCCCTCGTAGGTGATCGATTCGTAGCTGTCGCCTTGCGCTTCACCGCTGCCGCGCTTGACGGCTCGGTCGATGGCGTCGTTGGTCATTTGGGCCGCTTTGGCCTTCTGCACCACGGTGCGTAGTGATGCGTTGGAAGCCAGATCTCCTCCACCCTCGCGGGCGGCGACCTCGATCTGTCGGGCGATCTTGGCGAACAATTTGCCGCGCGCCTTGTCCGCGGCGCCCTTCTTGTGTTTGATCGTTGCCCATTTGGAATGTCCGGACATGGTTCACCTCACTTCGTTGGAGATCTTGTCGTTGCTGATCGCGTCGCGCACCATATCGGCGAAGATGCGATGGATGCGGTCGTCGTTCGTCAGTTCGGGGTGAAAGCTCGCCGCCAACACGTTGCCTTCGCGAACCAGTACCGGATCGCCATCGTGCCGGGCCAGAACCTCCACGTCGTCGGAGGTTTGCTCGATTCGAGGTGCCCGGATGAAGATCGCCGGAAAAGGACGGTCGAGACCCGTGACGTCGATGGCGGTTTCGAATGAGTCGACCTGCCGACCGTATCCGTTGCGACGAACGACGATTCCACACGAGGCGAAAGCGATCTGATCGGAACGACCGTCGAGAATTCGTTCGGCCAAGAGGATCATTCCGGCACACGTGCCCAAGACCGGCCGACCCGAGGAAACGAATCGTCGAAGTGGTTCGACGAGGTCGTAAGTGCGGAGCAAATTCGACATCGTGGTGCTCTCGCCACCCGGCAACACGAGACCGTCGAGCTCCTCCAGATCGGCCGAAAGACGAACGACCCGTGCGTCGACGCCGATCGACTGCAGTCGATCAACGTGCGCGGCAAAGGCACCCTGAAGAGCGAGAACCCCGATCCGGA
>JAURHL010000048.1 GCA_030833305.1 Acidimicrobiales bacterium
CAACTTGTAGGTGGAACCGCCCAAGGCGCGACTGAGCAACTGGTGTCCGAGACAGATGCCGAACACCGGCACCTCGCCCAACAACTCGCGAATGGCGTCGACCGCGTAGCCGACGGATTGCGGATCGCCCGGTCCGTTGGACAGGAACACGCCCTGAGGTGAGCGCGCCAGAACCTCGGCTGCCGAGGTCGACGCCGGGACGACCTCGACCGTGGCGATCTCGGACAGACAACGCAGGATGGTGGTCTTGATCCCGAAGTCGTACGCCACGACCTTCAACGGACCCGATCCGAAGAAGTAGGGCTCGGGCGTGGTGACCTTGGCGACCAGGTCGATGCCGTCGGTGCCCCGCTCGGCGCGCGCCGCCGCCAGCAAATCGGACTCCGAAGCCGTGCCGAACGCTCCGGGCATCGCTCCGGTGTCGCGCAACAGTCGCGTGAGTCGCCGCGTGTCGATGCCGGCGATGCCGGCCACGCCGGTGGCGCGCAACATGGAATCGAGACTTTGTTCGGCACGGTGGTTGCTGTGTCGACGTGCGAGATCCCGGACGATCACCCCGCGACAATGAGGGCGTCGCCCCTCGTCGTCCACCGCCGTGGTCCCGTAGTTCCCGATGTGGGGATACGTGAAGGTCACGATCTGGCCGGCGTAGCTGGGGTCGGTGAGCACTTCCTGGTACCCCGACAGCACGGTGTTGAACACCACTTCCCCCGACGAGATCGCGGCCTCGGCCCCGATGGCCTCGCCCTCGAACACGCTTCCATCGGCCAGCACCAAGGCGGCCTCGCGGAGGGCTCCATTCTTCGTCGTCACGTGTCGTCTTCTCCCTGGGGTCGCCCGTTGCTTTGCATAACTATACGTTGTAATGAATGAGAATGAATCATCGCTGGGCCACCTGGTCGATGACCACGGCCCGCCCGTTCGACACCGTGTGACGCACCCGGCCGGTCACCGATCGACCGTGGTACGGGGTGTTACGGCTCTTGCTGGCCACCAGCCCCCGGTCGACCACCCAGGCCGCGCCGGGGTCGAGCACGACCAGGTTCGCCGGCTCGCCCTCGGCCACCGGTCGGCCGTGACGGTCACCGATGCCGGCGATGCGGGCCGGGTTCCAACTGAGACAGGCCAGCACCGACCGCAGGTCCATCCCCAACTCTCCGACCGCCAATGCGAAGGCCGTCTCCAGACCGAGCATCCCGGGCGGCGCCGCATCGAGCGGCTGTTCCTTCAGATGATCGGCGTGCGGCGCATGATCGGTGGCGATGGCGTCGATGGTTCCGTCACGGAGTCCGGCCTTGAGCGCGTCGATGTCGGCCATCGTGCGCAACGGCGGATTCACCTTGAAGACCGGATCGAACGTGCGCAACGACTCGTCGTCGAGGGTGAAGTGATGCGGGGTGACCTCGGCGGTCACCGGCAGGCCGTCGGCCTTGGCGGCGCGAATCATGTCGACGCTGCGCGCCGTCGAGACGTGCAGCACGTGCAGGCGACCACCGGTGATGCGCACCAACTCGATGTCGCGGTGCACCATCAATTCCTCGGCGATGGCCGGCCAGCCCGGCAGTCCGAGATGACTGCAGCACGACCCTTCGTGCATGACGGCACCGGCGGTCAGACGGCTGACCTCGCAATGCTGGGCCATCGTGATGCCGAGATCGGACGAGTACTCGAACGCCCGCCGCATCAGCAACGGATCCTGAACCCCGTTGCCGTCGTCGGTGAACAACGTGACCCCGGACTTCATCAGCTCGGCGTACGGCACAAGGTGTTCGCCGGCGCGGCCCACGGTGATGCAACCCGACGGAACGACCTCGCACAAACCCGCCCGGCGACCTTGCTCGCGCACGAACTCGACCACGGCCCGAGAATCCTGGGCCGGGTCGGTGTTGGGCATCGCCACCACGGCGGTGAATCCACCGAGAGCAGCGGCACGACTGCCCGTCTCGATGGTCTCGGACTCCTCCCGACCGGGCTCGCGAAGATGCGTGTGAAGATCGACGAAGCCCGGTGACACCACGGCGTTCGACGCGTCCAGCACGGTCGCCGCCGCGGGCAACGTCGCACCCGGCGTCGCCACCATCGCGATGCGCCCGTCGACGATGTGAATGTCGGCGGGTCGTCCCTGCGCGTCGGTGGTGGAATCGACGATGCGACCACCCACGATGTTCACGGTGTTCATGTCACGACCGTTCACGAGGAAACCTCCGAGTTCGCTTCTCCCAACACGTCGAAAAGAACCGCCATGCGTACCGCCACACCGTTGCTGACCTGGCGCGTGATGACCGATCGCGCGAGATCGGATGGATCGACCATCATCTCGACCCCACGGTTCATCGGGCCCGGATGCATGACGAGACACTCAGCGCGCAGTCGTGTGGCCCGCGTACGGTCGAGTCCGAAGCGATTCGAGTACTCGCCGAGGTCCGGCACCAGGGCTTCGTTCATGCGCTCACGTTGCATGCGCAGCATGTACAGCACGTCGACGTCGCCGATCACCTCGTCGAGGTTCGAGGTCACCTCGACCGGCCACGTGTGCACCTCGGGAGGCAACAAGGTGCGCGGCGCGACCACGACGACGCTCGCCCCGAGAGCGGTGAACGCCTGGATGTTGCTGCGAGCGACGCGACTGTGCCGGACGTCGCCGACGATGGCGATCCGCACACCGGCCAGACAGTCCGCGCTGGCGGCGCGCCCCAATTCGGTGCGAATGGTGTGGCAGTCGAGCAACGCCTGGGTGGGATGTTGGTGCCACCCATCACCGGCGTTGATGATGCTGGCATCGGTCCAGTCGGACAGCTGCCACGGAACTCCCGACGTCTTGTGGCGCACGATGAAGGCCGCCACCCCCATGGCGCTGACGGTCTCGATGGTGTCGCGCAAGCTCTCGCCCTTGTTGACGCTGGAGGTCGACACGCTGAAGGTCATGGTGTCCGCGGACAATCGCTTGGCCGCGGTCTCGAAACTGATGCGCGTGCGCGTGGAGTCCTCGAAGAACAGGCTCACCACCGTTCGACCGACCAACGCCGGCACCTTGGGCACCGGACGACGATTCACCTCGACCATGTGATCGGCCAGGTTCAAGATGCGCACGATGCCGTCGACACCGAGTTCATCGATGCTGCGCAGATGCTTCATGACGCCGCCTTGCGCACGATCGTCACACCCGACTCCGCGACGATCACGTCCTCGTCACGTCCGGTGGGCAAGTTCTTGCCCACGTAATCGGGACGAATGGGTAGCTCGCGATGGCCGCGGTCCACCATCACCGCCAACTGCACCGCGGCCGGTCGACCGTACTGGTTCATCGCGTCCAAAGCGGCCCGCACCGTGCGGCCGGTGAAGAGGACGTCGTCGACCAACACAACGGTGGAGCCGGCCAGGTCGACCGGAATCTCGGTGATCGACACCGGGGTCACCGGCCGGAGAGAGATGTCGTCGCGGAACAGCGCCACGTCCAAACGACCCACGGGCACCTCGTGAGAATCCTCGATGCGCGCGATGGCCGCGCCCAATCGCTCGGCGATCCAGACGCCACCCCGTTGGAGTCCGACGATGACGACCCCGTCGAGACCATGATTGCGTTCGATGATCTCGTGCGCGATGCGGGTGACGGCCCGCGAGACGTCGGCTTCACCGAGAACGACGACGGAACCCTCGGAGGACGGAGTGGGCGCGGATGCGCGCGATTTCGGTTGTTTCGGGGCCGAGCCCGACGACGTACCACTCATGTTTCCTCCGTTCGGGCCTCACGGGACCCGTTTGACGGTCGTACGAACCCTAGCAGGGTTTCGCCACGCTACGGCTCCAGTCGAGCCAGAACCGTCGACAGATCCGGAGGCAAGGGCGCCTCGAAGGTCATCGGATCGCCGGTGAAGGGATGTTCGAATTCCAGACCACCCGCGTGCAGGAACGGACGGCCGATCGCCAAGGGTGCCCGAGCACCTCCGTACGACGGGTCACCCACCACGGGGTGGCCCGTGGCCTGAAGGTGCACGCGGATCTGATGCGTCCGTCCGGTCTCCAGCTCGCAGGTCACCAACGACACGTCGGGTTCGGAGAACGTCCGCTCGACGCGGTAATTCGTGCGGGCCGGTTTGCCACTGGCCACCACCGCCATGCGCAACGGGTCGCGGGGGTCGCGACCAATGGCGGCGTCGATGGTTCCCACCGGCGCGGCCGGACGACCCCACACGAGCGCCGTGTAGCGACGCGTGACCTCGCGAGCCGCCAACATGGCCACGAAGGCCTCGTAGGCACGTTGAGTGCGAGCCACGATGAGCAAACCCGTGGTGCCGACGTCGAGACGATGGACGATGCCGGGTCGATGGGCCTCTCCGACCTCGGCGATCTCGGGATACAGGGCGAGCAAACCGTTCACCAACGTCCCCTCCGCGTTGCCCGCGCCGGGGTGCACCACGAGACCGGCGGCCTTGTTCACGACGATCACGTCGTCGTCGACATGAACGACGTCGACGACGATCGAGGCGTCGGGCTGCGGGAGTTGTTCCACGGGCAACGTCGCCAGGTCGACGGTGACCGCCTGACCGGCTTTCAGTCGCACCTTTCCACTGGGGGCCGGGGCTCCGTCGACCGTCACCCCACCCGAGGCGATCATGGTGGCGGCATCGGACCGACTGACCTCGGTGATGAGCGACACGATGCGATCGAGGCGCTCGCCGTCGAGAGATTCGGGGATCTCCTCGTGGACGATCGAACTCATGACGTCACCTCGTTCGCCCTCGACGAGACGACGTAGCCGAGGATCAGCAACGCACCACCGACGTTGATGCAGATGTCGGCCACGTTGAAGATCGGAAACCATTGGAAATCGATGAAGTCGACCACGCGACCACGAAACAACCCGTCCTCGCGGAACAAACGATCGACGATGTTGCCCAGGGCCCCACCGACGATGAGTCCGACCGAAGCGGTCGCGAGTCGTCCGCTGCCTTGACGCATCGACACCAGCAGACCGACGACCACCACGGTGGCGATGACTCCGATGATCGGTCCCCATCCCTGACCGCGACCGAAGGCCATCCCACCGTTGAACGCCAAGTTGAATTGCAGCGTCCACACGACATGGATCACATGACCGTCGCTCAATGCGTTCAGGGCCCAATGCTTGGTGATCTGGTCGATCGCGACGCACACCGCCGCCACGACCAGCGATGCACCTCTGACACCGACGCGCGAGGCCGGTGACTCACCGGCCACGTCGCTCATCGACGGCCGATCCCGCCGACTCTCTCCTCGACCAACTCGGTCGCCCACGGGATCACCTCGAGGCGCTCACGAGGAATCGGTCGGGTCGAGATGACGCTGTAGCCGTAGTCGCCGGTCTCGATGCGCTTGAGTGCGGCGTCGATGTCCTCGACGATCTGGCGAGCTTGCTCGGAGAGCACCCGATCGCGCTCACGTTCGACGGCCATGGTGTCGCCTTCGCCACCGTCTTCGTCGAACTGGTCGTCACCCATTCCGGCTTCTTCGATGAGTTGCTCACGCTCGTTCTCGAGTCGTTCGGCCTGACCGAGCAGTCGGGCGCGTTCGGTTTCCAGCAACGTGCGTTGGGCCCGCAGGAACGCCAGATCGAAATCCTTGTTGGAGATGATGCCGTCCTTGGTCTTGGGCTTCTTGCCCGGAACCGCGGGCTTGACGAAGACCGGCTTGACCGGCTTCTTGGGGGCCGGAGCAGGCTTGACGGCGACGGCCTTGGTGGCGGGTGCCTTGGTCGCGGGAGCCGGCTTCTTCGCCACGACCTTCTTCGGAGTGGGCTTCTTCGCCACGACCTTCTTGGCCGCCGACTTCTTCGCGACGGGCTTCTTGGGTGCCGGCTTCTTGGCGGGTTTCTTGACCGATTTGCTGGCCATGGGGACGTCCTTGGTCGATGTTTACGGCGAGGATAGTCCCGTTGGTGCTCCGCCGTGGGACTATCGACTCAGGGACACACCGATGTACACCGGTTCGTCGTCCAGTTCGGCGTTGGGAGTTCCGTCACTCCACGCCACCGACGTCGCCAAGGTCTCGCTCGCGATCATGTCGACGAATGGGGCCACCTGGCGGCGCACCGACTCGGGTACCCCGAGAGTCAGCACGATCCGATCACTCACCTCGAGGTCGGCGTCCCGACGGGCCTGTTGCACGAGACGAATGAGATCGCGGGCGGTCCCTTCGGCGGCGAGTTCGGGCGTGACCTCGATGTCGAGTCCGACCATTCCCAAACCATCGGCCAGGGTCGCACCGGCCGAGCCTTCGGCCGCGGCCATTTTGATGGTGTACTCACCCTCGACCAACTCGATGCCTCCGGCCACGACGACACCGTTCGCATGGGACCAGTCGCCGGTCTTGACGGCCTTGATGACCTCCTGGGTGCGCCCACCCAGGCGTGGACCGAGCGCACCCGGGATCACCTGCAGAACCGCGGTGGCTCCCGACTCTTGTTCGGCCGACAACACGACCTTCTTGACGTTCACCTCGTCGGCGATGATGTCGACGAACGGTCGCAGCGTTTCGGCATCGGGGTGCGAGACCTTCAACTCGGCCAACGGCAAGCGCACGCGACGAGAGTGAGCCTTGCGAACCGAGAGCGCCGACGAGCACACCTCGCGCACCCGGTCCATCGCGGTCACGAGTTCGGGGTCGGCCGGAAGATCGCCCGCCCGCGGCCAATCGGTGAGGTGCACACTGACCCCTCCGGTGAGCCCCTCGTACACGGTGTCGCTGACCAAGGGCAACAACGGTGCGGCCACTCGACACAACGTCTCGAGCACGGTGTGCAAGGTGTCCACCGCGTCGGCATCACCGACCCAGAAGCGATCACGCGAACGACGGATGTACCAATTGGTGAGCACGTCGAGGAAGTCCCGGGTGTTGGCACAGGCCGAGAAGAGGTCGTACGCGTCGAGATCACGGGTGACCGCGGCGACCAGGTCGGACGTCTTGGCGAGGATGTACCGATCGAGGACGTGCCCGGAGTCGGTGCGCACCGTGCCACTCACGCCCTCGGCGTTGGCGTACAAACCGAGGAAGTACCACGAGTTCCACAATGGCAACAACACCTGTCGAACGGTCTCGCGGATACCGGCCTCGGTCACCGAGAAGTCGGCCCCGCGCAGAATGGCCGACGACAGCAGGTACCACCGCATGGCGTCGGCGCCATAGGTGTCGAAGACCACCATGGGATCCGGATAGTTGCGCAGGCTCTTCGACATCTTCTGTCCGTCGTCACCGAGCACGATGCCGTGACTGACGCAGGTGGAAAACGCCGGGCGGTCGAACAGAGCGGTGGCCAGAACGTGCAAGGGTGTAGAACCAACCACGGGTCTGACCGATGTACTCGACGATGAAGTCCCCGGGATAGTGCTGTTCGAACCATTCGGTGTTCTCGAACGGATAGTGCACCTGGGCGAAGGGCATCGAGCCACTCTCGAACCAGCAGTCCAGAACCTCGGGCACGCGCCGCATCATCGACTTACCGGTGGGGTCGTCGGGATTGGGGCGAACGAGGTCGTCCACGGCGGGTCGATGCAGATCGGTGATGTCGGTGCCGAAATCACGCTGGAGGTCGGCGATGCTTCCGTAGACGTCGAGGCGCGGATAGGCGGGATCGTCGCTCTTCCACACGGGAATGGGTGAACCCCAGAATCGATTGCGGCTGATGGACCAATCGCGGGCGTTGGCGATCCACTTGCCGAACGAACCCTCCTTCAGGTGCTCGGGGACCCACGTGATCTGTCGATTCAGTTCGACCATGCGGTCCTTGATGGCCGTGACCTCCACGAACCACGAGGAGATGGCGCGGTACACCAAGGGTTCGGCGCAACGCCAGCAATGCGGATACGAGTGCGAATACGTGTCGTGCCGCACGACGGCACCGGCCGCCTTCAGGTGCTTGATGACCGAGGGATTCGCCTCGAAGACGTGCTGGCCCGCCCAGTCGGTGACGTCGGCGGTGTAACACCCGTGGCTGTCCATGGGACACACCGCGTCGATGCCAGCGGCCTGACAGGCCAATTGGTCGTCCTCACCGAAACCGGGGGCCATGTGCACCACACCCGTTCCGTCCTCGGTGGTGACGAAGTCTCCGGCGAGAACGCGGAACGCGTTCGGCGTGTCGGCGAAGTAGCCGAACAAGGGACGATACGAGCGCCCCACCAGGTCCGCGCCCCGCACGGTGCCCACCCGCACGGCACCTTCCAGTTCGCGTTCGTAGGCGCCCAGCCGCGCCTCGGCGAGGATCGAGCGCTCGCCGTTCGATT
Organism: Acidimicrobiales bacterium; assembly: GCA_030833305.1. GTDB lineage: Bacteria > Actinomycetota > Acidimicrobiia > Acidimicrobiales > Ilumatobacteraceae > Casp-actino8. The sequence goes on from JAURHL010000048.1 coordinate 8,259, forward strand.
CCAGGATCGCGTAGTCCACCTCGGGGTTCACGGCAAGCGCCAGATTCGAGGGCAAGGTCCACGGCGTCGTGGTCCAGGCCAACAGGCTCTCGCCCGTCTCCAACGCGAAGCGCACCGTCAGGGCCGGGTCCTGACGATCGCGATACACGTCGTCCATGCGCGTTTCGGTGTTGCTGAGCGGTGTCTCGCAACGCCAGCAATACGCGAGCACCCGAAAGCCCTCGTAGATCAGACCCTTGTCGTGAAGGGTCTTGAAGGCCCACATCACGCTCTCCATGTAGGGAAGGTCGAGGGTCTTGTAATCGTTCTCGAAGTCGACCCAACGCGCCTGACGCGTGACGTAGCGTTCCCACTCGCTGGTGTACCGCAACACCGATGTGCGGCAATAGTCGTTGAACTTCTCGATACCGAACGCGGTGACCTCGGGATGGCCCGAGATTCCCAGCTGCTTCTCGGCCTCCACCTCGGCGGGAAGACCGTGACAGTCCCAACCGAATCGTCGTTCGACCTTCTGACCGCGCATGGTGCGGTACCGCGGTACCGCGTCCTTCACGAAGCCGGTGAGCAGGTGGCCGTAGTGCGGCAGACCATTGGCGAATGGCGGACCGTCGTAGAAGACGAATTCGTTGTCACCACCGTCGCCCGCCGTGCGACTCTGCACGGAGGCTTCGAAGGCTCGCTCCGACGCCCATCGAGCCAGTGTGGCGGCCTCGATGTCCGGGAAGTTCGGTTGGGCGTCGATGGAGGGATACGGGCGGGAGGTCATGGTGAAGTGGGGCGTCGCGAGGGCGGGGTCAGGCTACCGGCGGGGGCTCACCGGATGATCGCGGCGCGCACCACCTGCAACACCAGCAACACCACCACCGGTGACAGGTCGAGACCGCCCATGGATGGCAGCACACGACGCACCGGGCCCAACACCGGTTCGGTGATGCGTCCGGTCCAGTCCCGCACGGCGTCGATGGCTCCACCGCGCGACGGGAACCACGAGAGGATCACCCGCACGAAGATGACCATCGTGAAGAGGTAGATCAGAGTTGCGAGTAGGTCGCGCACGGATCAGTAATCGGCGTTCGGGCGCGGAGCCGGCTTCAACAAGTAGACGCCCCGGGCCACCTTCTCGATCTTTCCGTGCAACGCGTAGCAGAGCCCGCTCGAGAAGTCGATCATGCGGCGGGCCACGTCGTCGTCGCACCCCTCGGTGTTGAGGATCACGGGTTGGCCGTCGCGATACCGGTTGGCGACTTCCTGGATGTCGTTGAAACGGATGGCCTTCACCGTGTGCGGTTCGCCCTGCGCACTTCCGCCGATCGTGCGCACCGACGAGGATGGACGACCCGACACCGGGCGGGGCTGGATGGACGAATCATCGACACCCATGCGGCGAGGTGGAATCGGGTCCGTGTCACGGGGCGTGACTTGACGCACGACCGGCCGGGATCCGGTGTCATCGAATTCACCACGACGGGGGTCGGGACGCGCCACTCCACCCGAACGATCGGGTTGGTCCTGATCGTCGTAATCGTCGTACGCGTCGTCCTCGCCCAAACCGAGGTAGTCCATGGCTTTTCTGAAGATCGACATCGATCCGAGAATAGTCGGGGTCAGACCCTACGAGGTGGACGCTGACCGAAGATCGCCGAGCCCACCCGCATCAGTGTCGAGCCCTCCTCCACCGCCAAACGCCAATCCCCGGACATCCCCATCGAGAGTTCGGTCAGTCCCAACCGCGCGGCCATCGACGCCACCGCCCGAAAGGCCGAACGGGTGCGCTCGGGGTCGCCATCGGTGGGGCCGACGGTCATGAGACCCTCGACGACGAGGCCGCCGGTCGTCGCCGCCAGCACCAACGACTCGACATCGGCGGGGTCGCACCCGGCCTTGTCCGGTTCGCCGGTGGCGTTCACCTGCACCAGGATTCGAGCGCTGGGGCGACGGCGGGAGATCTCGGCCATCACCGATTCGCGATCGACGGACTGCCACACATCGACGATCGGGGCCAGCGAACGCACCTTGTTCGACTGCAGTCCACCGATGAAATGCACCTCGGGGACCGAACCGTCACGGAACTCGGCCATGAATCGCCCCCATTTGTCGACCAACTCCTGGGCGTAGTTCTCCCCGATGCAGGCGCATCCGGCCGCGGCCACCGCCGCGATCGCCTCCGGCGGAAAGGTCTTGGTGACCGCCACGATGCGCACCCGCTCGCCGCCGACAGCCCGCACCTCGTCGACCAAGGTTCGGTACCGCGCCGCGATCGCGGATGCGTCGATCGCCCCCGGTTCGACCGTCATGCCGTTTGCCTCCACACCGCCAGAACATGACGCTGCCCGTCGACACGCGCGCGATGAGAGAAGAACAGATCTGCTCGACATCCCGTGCACAGTCCGGCGTCGATGATGCGAACGCCCGGAGCCACTCGCGTCAACTCGACCGAGACGAGTGCACCCATGTCCAGTGCGTCCCGCCCCTCTCGATCGATCGAGCGAACGTGCGACCCGAATGCGCGCTCCATCTCACTCAGGTCCTCAGCGCCGAACTCGTAGCAACACGCACCGATGTGCGCTCCGATCACCGCGGTGCGCGGCGGATCCGATCGTCGGACCAACTCTTCGATGGCGACCTCGAGAACCCCGGCTCGCGCTCCTCGCCAACCGACGTGGACTCCCGCGATCCACTCGCGACCGAGCAGCACGATCGGCACGCAGTCGCCCACCCACATCCCGAGCACCGCATCTTGCGCTCGCGTGAGCAGCACGTCGCCGGTCGAACCATCGTGATCGCCGGGCCCGTCCACCTCACGCGAGACCACTCCATGATCCTCGCTCAATTGCGACCAGAGCCGCGACGACAACGCCTGACGATTCGTGAGATTCAGCGGTGATCGCGGGTGAAAGTCGCCGTCGAGTCGCGTGGAGTGAACGATGCGCACGTCGGGTCGTTCGACCACATGAACGAACGCGGGCACGTCGCCCGCCGGGTCACTTCAGGAACGACGGGACGTCGAAGTCGTCGTCACCATCGTCGGACGGATCGGCCGGGTCACTGGCGAAGATGTCCTTGGGCGCCGGGGCGGGAGCCGGACGGCTCTCGCGGGCCGGAGCGGCACCACGTCCGGCGGGACGTCCGGTCGGACGCACCTGGGGAGCGCCGTCCCATCGATCGAAACCAGCGGCGATCACGGTGACCTTCACCTCGTCGCCCATGTCGTCGTTGATCACGGTTCCGAAGATGATGTTGGCGTCCTGGTGGGCGATGCCGTGGATGATCTCGGCGGCCTCGTTCATCTCCATGAGGGTCATGGTGG
>JAURHL010000049.1 GCA_030833305.1 Acidimicrobiales bacterium
GGTCTGGAACGTGATCTCATGATCGGGCGCCTGTGCCGGCGGGACGTTCTGGTCACCGCTCGGGCCGCGCTCGCCGCCGAAGCCACCCGCATCGCGGATGAACACCGACGAACGCGTGGAGTACAGCGGGTTGCCCGCCGCGTCCTTGGCCTCGGCCTCGGTCACGATGACCGCCGCCTTCACCTTGTCGTACATCGCCACGACCTTGCTCTGCACCGTGGCCGAGCCCTCGACGGGAAGCGGCTGGTGGAGCGTGATCGCCTGCGACGCATGCACGAGCATGGCCCAGTTGAACGATCCGATACCGGCCATCGCACTGCGACCGGCCGAGGTGGTGCCGGAGCCGGCCACCACCGCGAACGTGGGGAACACCACCTGAGCGAGGTCCTTGGTGTTCTCGGTGGTGAACGCCAGATCGGCTTGTCCGGCACCGATTCCGACGGCGTACAACAACGCGTCCTTCGAATTCCAGGACATGGTGCGAACGTCACCAACGGTTCCGACTGCTTCGGGATTCAACGGCATTTGGATTCTCCTTCGTGTACGTGATCGTTTTCAGGACCGCGGCTGCGGCCATCCACCGGGCGTTCCGTCCATGCCCGAGTTCTTGCGCGCGGCCGCGAGCAGTTCGGTCACGATCGGGCCGAGTTGCGTGGGGTCGTCGACCGGTGCGTGCTTGGGGCCGCGCACCCATCCCTCGGCCACGGCGAGCACGTCTCCGCTGGCCTCGAAGACACGACCGGTGACGCCGGCGGCTTCGTCGGACGCCAACCACGTGACGATCGGAGCGATCCAACGCGGCGACCGCTTCTCGCGATCCTCGTCGGTTTCGGGCGCCGGTCCGAGACCCTCGGTCATGCGGGTGAGGGCCACCGGGGCCACCGCGTTGACGGTGACGTTGTAGCGCGCCATCTCGAGGGCCGCGATGTTGGTGAACGCGGCGATGCCGGCCTTGGCCGCGCCGTAGTTGGTCTGCCCCACGTTGCCGTAGATGCCCGACACCGACGTGGTGTTGATGATGCGACCCGACACCGGCTTGCCGGCCTTGCTCTGCTCACGCCAATACGCGCAGGCGTGGCGGGTGGGCGCGAAGGTTCCCTTGAGGTGAACGTTGATGACGGCGTCCCACTCGGCCTCGGTCATGGAGAACAACATGCGGTCGCGCAGGATGCCGGCGTTGTTCACGACGATGTGCAGGTCTCCGAACGTGTCGATGGCGGTCCGAATCATTCGCGCGGCGCCCTCGTAGTCGCTGACGCTGTCGCCGTTCGCCACGGCCTCTCCGCCCATGGCCTTGATCTCCTCGACCACCTGTTGGGCGGGCGAGAGATCGCCGCCGCTGCCGTCGACGTTCCCGCCGAGGTCGTTCACGACCACCTTGGCACCCTGAGCCGCCAGGCTGAGCGCGTGTTCGCGTCCGATGCCTCGACCGGCACCGGTCACGATCGCGATTCGTCCTTCACACAGTCGAGCCATCGACGTCTCCTTGCGTTCCCGGGTGATCACCCGTCTGTGACTTCTGCTCCACGGATCATAGGTAACGCCATCCGGTGGCACACCAGTCGCCGACCACTCCTAGCCTTGCGCCGTGAACTCCGCGCGACCCGACATCGACTGTGACCTGCTGGTCGTGGGCGCCGGACCGGCCGGCACCGCCGCCGCCATCACGGCCGCGCGGGCCGGACTGCGGGTGACCGTCGTCGACAAAGCCCGGTTCCCCCGTGACAAGTGTTGCGGTGACGGACTGACCACCTTGGCCCTGCGCCAGTTGCAGTCTCTCGGTTTCGACCCGTCCACGGTTCCCTCGTGGCAGGACGTCACGGCCGCCCATCTTCGCTCTCCGTCGGGTCGCGAGGTGCGCCTGCCTCTACCCGAGAACGGACGCTTCGCCGCCGTCACGCCGCGCGTCGAATTGGACGCCGCTCTGGTCGATCACGCCCGAACGATGGGCGCCACCATCATCGAGGAGTGCTCGTTCGACGGCATCTCGTCCGATGCCGACCAAGTGACGGTGAACGTCGTCATCGACGGATCGACCTCCACCATTCGCGCCCCGTGGGTCGTCGCGGCCGATGGCATGTGGAGTCCGGTGCGCAAGGCGATGGGCGTGGCGACCAACGGTTATCTCGGCGAGTGGCACGCCTTTCGCCAATACGCCAGCAACGTGACCGGACCGGCCAAGGATCGATTGATCGTCTGGTTCGACGAGGATCTGCTCCCCGGTTACGCGTGGAGCTTCCCTTTGCCGGGCAACCGCGTGAACATCGGCTTCGGCATCCTTCGAGACGGCGAGCGCCGCGTGCAAGACATGAAGGATCTGTGGAACGACCTGTTGCGTCGCGATCACGTGGTCCACGCCTTGGGTGAAGGTTTCCAACTGGAGGGTCGTCACACCGCCTGGCCCATTCCGGCCCGCATCGACGAGGCGGTCACCTCCAGCGGGCGCGTGCTGTTCGTCGGTGACGCGGCCATGGCCACCGATGCCCTCACCGGAGAAGGAATCGGACAGGCCTTGCTGACCGGCGTCGAAGCGGCCAAGGCCGTGGTCGGAGCGGGCGATCCGGCAAGCGTGCGACGCCGCTATGCCCGCGCGGTACGTCATCACCTCTTGGCCGACCATCGCATGTCGATGCGACTGTCGAAGGTGCTCGCCAAACCGAAGGGCGCCCGAGGTGCGATCGCCGTCCTGGACAAGTCGGGATCATGGGGACGGCGCAACTTCGCCCGCTGGATGTTCGAGGACGAACCGCGCGCGATCGCCCTCACCCCGGGACGCTGGCATCGTCGTCTTTTCCGCCAACGCGGCGCGTACTGATCCGCGTCGGTGCCGCACGGCTACCGTGTCGGTATGCGCACACGACTGACCGACTTGCTCGACATCGAACATCCGGTGATGCTCGCCGGAATGGGTGGGGTCTCCTACTCGCAACTCGTCGCCGCCGTCAGTGAGGCCGGGGGCATCGGTACCTTCGGCGCCGCGCCCATGCGACCGGGTCAGTTGGACGAGGAGATCGCGGCCGTGCATCGCCTCACCTCCAAGCCCTTCGGCGTCGACCTGCTGGCCGCCATCCCCGGTCAGTTGGAGAAGGACGTCGAGAGCATCATCAAGGGCGGAGCCCGCATCTTCGTGGCCGGACTCGGCGTGCCCCGCGAGATCATCGACGTCTTGCACAAGAACAACATCCTCGTGGGCTCGATGTGCGGCAAGGTTCGCCACGCTCAGGCGGCCCTGGCCAGTGGGTGCGATTTCGTCGTGGCGCAAGGAACCGAGGGCGGTGGACACACCGGCACCGTGGCCACCATGGCGCTGGTGCCCCAGGTCGTGGACGCCGTGGGCGACAAGATCCCGGTGGTGGCCGCCGGTGGATTGTTCGACGGTCGCGGACTGGCCGCCTCGTTGGCGCTGGGCGCCGATGGAGTGTGGATGGGCACGCGCTTCATCGCGACACCCGAAGCGCACGCGCCGAACGCCTACAAACAGACCTTGCTCGAACTCCCCGAGGACGGCACCGTCGTGTCGCGCGCCTACACCGGCAAGACCTGTCGAGTGGTACGCACCGAATGGACCCAGCACTTCGAGGAACACCCCGAGCAACTGAAGAAGTTCCCCGAGCAGGTGGGCGTGTCCATGAACGCCGGCGCCAACCACATGGGAGCTCCCCCGGAGGTGGAGGTGGACCCCAAGCGCGAGTTCATGCCCGCCGGCCAGGGCGTCGGCGCGGTGCGCGAACTGGTGCCCGCGGGCGATCTGGTGCGCGCCATCGTGCGCGAGGCGGAACAGGTGATTGCCGCCTTCTCGCGATACGCGAAATGACCGTCTCGCACGATTCGGGTTCCTTCTTATGTTGACGATGTTGCGAACGAACTCCGACATGCGTCGGATGTTCGTCGCTCAGGTCATCTCGTACATGGGCGACTGGTTCTCTTTTGTCGCGCTGGTCGGTCTCATCAAGGACCTGACCGACTCCAACTTCTTGGTGTCGATGGTGATGGTGTCGTTCTCGTTGCCCTCGTTCTTCGCGTCCCCGATCGCCGGACCGATCGCGGATCGATTCGATCGTCGCCGCATCCTCGTGGTGGTGTCGGGCTTTCAGGCCCTGGCGGCACTGGGGTTGCTGTTGGTCGGCGCCGACACCGTGTGGTTGGCTTTCGTGTTCCAGAGCACCGTGTCCGCTCTGGCCGCCGTCGTCGGACCGGCCTCACAAGCCGCGATCCCCAACATCGCGCGCGACGACGAGGAACTCTCGAAGGCCAACGCACTCCTCGGCTCGACCTGGGGCGTGATGCTGGCCGTCGGGGCCGCCATCGGCGGCCTGTTCGCGGCCACGTTCGGACGCGATGCCGCCTTCATCGCCAACGCATTGTCGTTCGTCGTGTCCGGGATCTTCTTCTCGCTCATCCGCACGCCGATGCAAGCCCCCACGGACCCCACGAAACGGCGACAAAGATTGCGTCCGGTGGCCGACATGGGCGAAGCCCTCACCCACGCGCGTCGGGACCCGGTGTTGATGGCCCTCGTGCTGTCGAAGACGACCTTCGCCGTGGGAAGCGGCGTGGTGTCGCAATTGGCGGTGTTGGCCTCGGACGTGTTCGACGGTGGTGACGGTTACCGCGGCATCCTGATCGGAGCCCGTGGCCTCGGCGCCGGAATCGGTCCGGCCTTGGCCATGAAGTACACCGGTCGCGATCTGGGTCGAGTGCTGAAGGTGTGCGGAGTGTCGAGCCTGACGTTCAGTCTCTGTTATCTCGTGGGTGCCTGGATGCCGGTGTTCGCCATGGCGGCGCTGTTCATCGTGCTGGCGCATCTCGGTGGAGGCGCGCAATGGACTCTGAGCACGTTCGGCCTGCAGATGAGATCGCCCGACGAATTGCGCGGTCGCATCATCGCCGGCGACTTCGCGTTGGTGACACTCACCATGTCGGTCACCAGTGCCCTGGCTGGTCTGCTCTCCGACGCCATCGGCGTGCGGGAGACCATCACCGTCTTCACCGGAGCGGCCGCGGTGGCCAGCTTCGTCTACATCAACGCGACGCGGCGCCTGCGCATTCGACTGCTGAGTTCGCCAACGTCTGCGCCCTGACGTCGTTGGCCAGGTTCGTGGCCATCTTGTTCATGACGTAGGCCACGCTCAACTCGGACTCCGGTAGTGCGAACGCCACCGATCCACCGGCTCCGGGGTGCCCGAACGAACCGGGACCGCCGAACAGGCTGAACATGCCGTGCACCATGAACCCCATGCCGAAGGTGGTGGGCATGATCAAGCAGGCATCCGGTTCGTTCTCCGGCGTCACCTTGGTGCGCGCTCGCTCGACGGTCTCGGGCTTCAACAGACGCACACCGTCCACGTCGCCGATGGTGGCGGCGTAGATGCGGGCCAGGGTGCGCGCGTTGGTGATCCCGTTGGCAGCCGGGATCTCGGCGGCGTGAACGTCGCGGCGGTTGAACGCACCGTCGACGCTGAACGCACCGTTGAGACTGAGCGCGCGCCCGCCGGGCGAGTTCGGCCCCATGAACTGCTCCATCATGGCCTTCACGGCCGGATCGAGGTTGGAGTCGTCCATGGTGTTCAAGCCACCGACCATCGGCGACACGCGTGATTCCTGCGACTCGGGCAGACCGATCCACAACTCGCCGCCCACCGGCGCGACGATCTCCTGCTGCACGAAGGTGCCGAGGCTGCGATGCGCGGGATCGACCCGACGAACCAGTTCGCCCGCCAGCCACCCGTAGGTCAGTGCGTGGTACCCGTGTTGCGTCCCGATGGGCCACAACGGGGCGGTGGCCGCGAGTCGGGCGGTGATCGTGTTCCAGTCGAGGGCCTCGGCGAGTGAGATGTCACCGTCGACCGTGTAGAGACCGCATTGATGCGACAGCAGTTGCGCCACCGTCGCGTCGCCCTTGCCCTGGGCCGCGAACTCGGGCCAATACGTCGACACCTTCTCGTCGTAGGAGAGCAACCCGCGCTCGACGCACATGGCGACGGCGATGGCCGTGATCCCCTTGGTGGTGGAGAAGACCAACTGCAAGGTGTCCTCGGTGTAGTCGCGGGTGCCCTCGGCATCGAACGAACCGCCCCACAGGTCCACGACCTTGCGACCTCGGTGATAGACGGCCGTGGCCGCTCCGATTTCCTCACCGTCGAAGTTCGCCACGAACGCGTCGCGGACCTTCTCCCAACCCGGGGCGACCGAACCCCCGATGTTGTTCGTGGCCACCATCAGGAGATCATTTCCTTGAGGGTTTCGATGGTCTTGGCGGCGTCGGGGCCTACCGGGTTCACCGACAACACCGTCACACCGGCCTCCTTGAACGCCGCCAGTCGCTCCTTGATGAAGCTCTTGGGTCCGACCAGGTTCGAGTTCGCCAGCATCTCGCGCGGAACGGCGGCGGCGGCTTCGTCCTTGCGACCCGACAGGTAGAGGTCCTGAATTTCGATGGCTTCCTTCTCGTATCCGTACTTCTTGCAGATGGTGTTGTAGAAGTTCTTGTCGCGCGCTCCCATGCCACCGATGTACAGCGCGGCGTTGGGTCGCGAGTAGTCGAGGATCTTGTCCTGCGCCTCACCGGTGAGCTTCTCGTCGATGGCCACCATGCCACCGGCCGAGATCTGCAAGCGCGGAAGGTTCGGATCGCGCTTGGCCAGACCCTTCTTCAGGTCGTCGCCCCACACGTTCTGGAACTTGTCGGGGTCGAAGAAGATCGGCAACCAACCGTCGGCGACTTCGGCCGTGGCCTGAACGCTGAGGCCCATGAGGCTCGCCCACCAAATGGGAATGTCCTTGCGGATCTCCTGGCCCGGCTTGATGATCTTCAACGGCTTGCCGAGTCCGGTTCCTTCACCGGCGGGCAACGGCACCTTGACGGTCTGTCCGTCCATGTGGAACGGCTCCTCGCGGGCCCAGATCATGCGGCAGGCCTGGATGTACTCCTTGATGCGCTGCATCGGCTTCTCGTACGGCACACCATGGAAGCCTTCGATCACCTGCGGACCACTGGCGCCGAGACCGAGAATGAATCGTCCGTTGCTGACGTAGTCGCATCCGGCGGCGGTCATGGCCATGAGCGCCGCGGTGCGGCTGTACACGTTCACGATGCCGGTGCCGATTTCGACCGTGTTCGTCTTGGCGGCGAGATACCCGACCTGGCTGATGGCGTCGGCGCTGTACGCCTCGGCGATCCAGACCACGTCGAGTCCGGCCTTCTCCAATTCGACGACGCGATCGACAGCGGCATGGAAACCCCCGGCGTAATTGAGCATCATGGACAGCTTCATGGTTCTCCTCGGATGACGCGGGCCGGTACGGCCGGGACGAGCAAACCCTACGAGCGAGATGGGTCCGCCGACGAACCCTCACGGTCGGTGAGACCATTGTTGAGGTTCCCCGACCGGAAGCCCTCCAGGTCGATGGTGACATACCGGTATCCGGCCTTCTTGACCTCGTCGACGATGGACAGACGGGCAACCACCGCCCGCCCCAGATCGTTCTCCTCGACCTCGATACGGGCAGTTTCGCCGTAGTGACGCACCCGTACCTGACGGAATCCGAGTCGATGCAACGCGGCCTCGGCCCGATCGACACGGCTGAGGATCTCGATGCTCACCGGGGTGCCGTACGGGACCCGACTGGCCAGGCACGCCGCGGCGGGCTTGTCCCAGGTGCGCAACCCGTCCAGGCGCGAGGCGGCGCGAACGTCGTCTTTCGTGAAGCCGGCCTGCACCAACGGGAAGACCGCACCGTGTTCGATGGCCGCGCGTTGACCCGGTCGATGATCGGCGAGATCGTCCAGATTCACTCCGAGCACCACGGTGGCCCCCTCGTTCGCGGCGATCGGCCCGACGACGTCCATCAATTCGGCCTTGCAGTGATAACAGCGGTCGATGTCGTTGGCTCGGTACGCCGCACGTTCCATCTCGGCGGTCAACACCGGCGTCCAACGCAGACCCCACTCGACGGCCAATTCTCGGCAATCGCGCTCCTCGTCACCGGCCAGACTGGGCGACACCGCCGTCACCGCGTGCGCACGGTCGGCACCGAGCACCCGATGCGCCACGGCGCCGAGGTACGCCGAATCGGCACCTCCGCTGAAAGCCACCACGACCGAACCCAGGTCCCGGAGGATGCCCTCGAGCGTGGCGATCTTGCCGGTCAACGTTTCGTGGGCGCTGGACACGGCTCCATCGTGCCACGAATCGCAGACCGAACAACCTCTCGTTCGGGCAAACATCCCCGATCGAGGGCAGACTCGGGGCATGGATTCGTCGCGCGAACGCTTTCCCCTCGAGGGCGCCGTGATCGAACGCGTCCCCACCGGACAGGGTCCGGTCCTGCGCACCATCCAACGCGGCGAACGACGCTCCGACTCCCCCGTCTTCCTGCTGATCCACGGCCTGGCCTCGAATGCCCGCATGTGGGACGGCGTCGGAGAGGCTCTCGCCCGTTCCGGTTACGCCAGCGTCGCGATCGACCTTCGCGGCCACGGAGCCAGCGACAAACCCGATGACGGCTACGACTTCGACACGGTCTGTGGCGATCTCAACGGAGTCCTCGACCATCTGGGAATCGAGCGCGCGGTGTTCGTGGGGCAGTCGTGGGGTGGCAACGTGGTCGTAGACGCCGCTCACCAGCATCCCGAGCGTGTGGTCGGCGCGGTGGCGGTCGACGGCGGCATGATCGAACTCGGACGCACCTTCACCTCGTGGGACGACTGCGCGGCCGCGCTGCGCCCACCCAATCTCATCGGCACCCGGCTCGGCCGGATGGAAGCGGCCATGAGATCGATGAACGCTGATTGGCCCGAGACCGGAATCGTCGGCGCGCTCTCCAACTTCGAAGTCGTGAACGACGGAACGATCCGACCACATCTGATCTTCGAGCGTCACATGAGCATCCTGCGCGAGTTGTGGTCTCACCGTCCGTCGGAATTGTTTCCCCACATCGAGCGCCCCGTGCTCTTCCTTCCCGCCGATTCGGGCGACGTCGCCTGGACCAACGACAAGGAACTGGCCATCGATCGAGCCGTGGCCAGCTTGAAGCGTGGACGGGCGCACTGGTTCCGACCCGCGCACCACGACCTGCACGCCCAGCATCCGCAACGATGCGCGGACGTGCTCGTCGAAAACGTCGAGAACGGATTCCTGTCATGAGTCAGCCCCGACTTCTCACCATCATGGGCTCGGGCGAGACCGCGCCGACGATGATGAAGCCGCACCGCGACCTCATCGCGCGACTGCCCGGAACCCCCAACGCCGTGGTTCTCGACACGCCGTACGGCTTCCAGGAGAACGCACCCGAGCTGGCGGGGCGCGCCGTGGAGTACTTCCGCAAGTCGGTGGGGCATCCCATCGAGGTGGCCGGACTCACCCGACTTCATGACGAGGACCCGCTCACCGTCGAACAGGGTCTCGACCGCATCCGTCGTGCCGACTACTTGTTCGCCGGACCGGGCAGCCCGACCTATGCCCTGCGGCAGTGGGCGGGCACGGCCGTGCCCGAACTCGTGCGCGCGAAGATGCGAACCGGTGGTGCGGTCACCTTCGCATCGGCCGCGGCGTTGACGTTGGGTCGTTTCACCGTGCCGGTGTACGAGATCTACAAGGTCGGCGAGGAGCCGTACTGGCTCGACGGGCTCGACGTGTTGGGCGAGATCGGTCTGAATGTCGCGGTGATTCCCCATTACGACAACGCCGAAGGCGGTCATCACGACACCCGTTTCTGTTATCTGGGTGAACGTCGATTGCGGGTGTTGGAAGAGCAACTGCCCGACGACGCACATGTCATCGGGGTGGACGAGCACACCGGCGTCGTGCTCGACCTGGATGCCAACACCGCCAGCATCATCGGCAACGGCACCATCACCGTTCGCGTGCGTGGGGAATCCGTCGTCCACCGGTCGGGTTCGGTGATCAGCATCGATCAACTCCGCGATCCGCGGCGGGTGACCGGTTCTTCGTCGTCGACCTTGGTTTCGACGACCATCGCACCGACGAGCGTCGACGACTCGATCGACCAGAACGCTCCGGCGTCGCTCGCCGGCGACATCGAGCGTTGCCTACGCGCGTTCGACGAGGCGCTCGCCGCGCGGGGTGCCCCGCGGGTGCGCGACGGCGTCGACCTCGAGGCCGCCATCCGGAACTGGTCGAACGACACCCTGCAAAGCTCCGAAATGGACAATGCGCATTCGGCGTTGCGCTCCATGATCGTTCGTCTGGGTGATGCCGCCATCGGTGGACTCGCGGATCCGCGCGACGTCATCGGACCGTACATCGGGGTACTGCTGGAACTGCGGGCCGCGGTGCGCGCCGACAAGCGCTACGACCTGAGCGACCTCATCCGCGATCGTCTGGCGGCGGTCGACGTGGAAGTGCGCGACACGCCCCAGGGCGTGGAATGGGTGCTACGCGGACCGCAGTGACGGACCGTGGTGGTCCATGCCGGCCACGCGCGCACGACGACGAACGCCCGCGGCGGTGTACACCGCGATGAACACGATGGTTCCGGCGATGATGATGACCGCACCGCTCGGGACGTCGGCGTACCAACTGGCGTACATCCCCACACCGCCGAACACCGCGCCCAACACCGGCGACAACCACAACATGCGTCCGAACGAATTCGTGAGCAGACGCGCGGTGACCGCCGGCAGCACGAGCAGGGCCGAGATCAGCAACACCCCGATCACGCGCACCGTCACCAGGATGGTGGCCGACAGCAGGATCATGAGAACCGCTTCCATGCCGGGCACGTTCACCCCACTGACCCCGGCCACCTCGGGATCGAAGGTGGTGAAGAGAAGCTTGCGATACAGGAGCACCACGACGACCGCGCTGACGACACCCACCGCGGCCACGGCCAGAATGTCGCCGGTGAAGACGCCGAGAACGTTGCCGAAGAGAACCGCGTCGATGCTGCGCTTGGCCTGACCGAACCGCGCTTGCAGGGCCAGACCCACCGCGAACGACGCCGTGGTGATGACCCCGATGGCCGCATCGGCACCGATGATGCGCTTGCGCGACACGCGACCGATCATCAATCCGGAAACCACGCCCCACACCCCGGCACCGATGAAGTAATTGATGTTCAACACGGCGGCGAGCGCGGCGCCACCGAAGACGGCGTGACTCAACCCGTGGCCGATGTAGCTCATGCTGCGCAGCACCACGAACACACCGATCAAGCCGCACAGGGCCCCGGCCAAGGTGGCGATGAGCAGACCGTTGCGGAAGAACTCGAACGAGAACGTACGGCCGCGCGCCAAGAGATCGGAGATGCGGGCCATGTAGCGAGTCTACGACCGACTTGGTGCGCGAGTCAGTGCTTGAAGTGGCGCTCGCCGGTGAACACCATGGCGATGCC
>JAURHL010000004.1 GCA_030833305.1 Acidimicrobiales bacterium
GATCGAATGATCACGGTTCTCGACGTCGGCCTCCGTCGGCGCCCACACCAACGTGACTCGATGGTTCGACGCGACGTTGGCCAGTGCCGATCGTCCGGCCCCCGTCATCGTCACGCGGTCACCAACGATCGCGCATCGCAACGCGACCACGTGCGAGCGCTCACTTCCCGCGGTGACCAGATACGCGAATTCACGACCGACGAGACTCTCCGACAACCGTGTCGGCTCGATGCGAATGCTCAACGGTGAGTGCCCCAGGAATCCCAGTGGGTCATCTCGTTCGACGGCAGGCGGTGCGCCGGTTTGAAGTCGTCGCCGGTGTAGTACGCGACCGGGAAGAGCACCGTCTGGGTCCAATCCTCGGGAATTCCGAGCATCTTGGACACGTCGGCCTCGGAGAACAGGTGAATGGTGGTCCACGCGGTGCCCAGCCCGCGGGCCCTCAGCGCCAACATGAAACTCCACGCCGCCGGAAGAATGCTGCCGTACGTGCTGGCTTGGGCGATCACCATCGGCACGTTCTCCACGCGACCCTTCACGCACGCGATCACGAACACCGGAACCCGATCGAGGATGGAACCCAAGTACTCGGCCGATTCCATCACCTTGGGCATGACGTGCTCGCGCGGGTCACCCTCGGGCAGCGGCGGCGGATATCCCGAGCCGGCCATCACCTCGCCACCCTTGCGGTAGATGTCGGCGATGGCGGCCCGCTTGGCCGGGTCGGTGACCACCACGAAGGCCCAGTTCTGGGCGTTCGTACCGGTGGGCGCCTGCATCGCGATGTCGATGCACTCGGCGATCACCTCGGGTTCGACCGGCCGATCCAGATCGAGGCGCTTGCGCACCGACCTGGTCGTGGTGAGAAGTTTGTCGGCGGCGGCACGATCGATGGTCATGGCGCGACTCTAGGGCATCCACGCTGGGCGAACGGCCGGGCGGATAATCCTGAGTTGTCTTGTCGGGAATTGCCCGTAGCCTGTCGTCAGCCGTCCCAAAGGAGCATCACCATGGCCATCCGTCTCGGAGACACCGCCCCCGATTTCACCGCCGACACCACGCAGGGAACCATCTCGTTCCACGAGTGGCTCGGCGATTCCTGGGGCGTTCTGTTCAGCCACCCCAAGGACTTCACACCGGTCTGCACCACCGAGCTCGGCTACGTGGCCCGCATCAAGCCCGAGTTCGACAAGCGCAACGTGAAGGTCATCGGCCTGTCCGTCGATTCCGTCGAGAGCCACAACAAGTGGGAGGGCGACATCGGCGAGACCCAAGGCACCCCGGTGAACTTCCCCATGATCGGGGATCCCGATCGCACGGTGAGCGATCTCTACGACATGATCCACCCGAACGCCAACGACACCCTCACGGTGCGCAGCGTGTTCGTGATCGGACCCGACAAGAAGGTGAAGCTCACCATCACCTACCCGGCTTCCACCGGTCGCAATTTCGACGAGATCCTGCGCGTCATCGACTCGCTGCAACTGACCGCCAAGTACAAGGTGGCCACGCCGGTGAACTGGACCGACGGCAACGACGTCATCATCGGCGCCGCCGTGTCCGACGACGAGGCCAAGACCCTCTTCCCCAACGGCTGGAAGACGGTCAAGCCGTACCTGCGCGTTCTGCCTCAACCCGGCAAGTGACGTTCGGCGTGCGTTCGTCGCCGCCCGTCGTTCGTCCGTTCGCACACGGCAGAATGAGGCCATGACCTCCCTCTCCACCGCCGCCGCCGGAGCGATCGATGCCTTCAAGATCTACGGCAAGGACGACAGCGAGGTGCGCGCCCTCGACGGCGTCACCGTGACCTTCGCTTCCGGAAAGTTCACCGCCATCATGGGCCCCTCGGGCTCGGGCAAGAGCACCTTGATGCACTGCCTCGCGGGTCTCGATTCGCTCACCTCGGGCAGCATCACCATCGGCGACACGAATCTGGCCACGCTCAACGACAAGGAGCTCACGCTCACGCGGCGTAGCAACGTGGGTTTCATCTTCCAGGCCTACAACCTCATCCCCACCCTGACCGCGCTCGAGAACATCACGCTCCCGCTCGACCTCGGGGGCACACCGGTGGATCAACAGTGGCTCGACACCGTGGTCGACGCCGTGGGTTTGCGCTCGCGACTGAATCATCGTCCGAGCGAACTATCCGGCGGGCAACAGCAGCGCGTCGCCGTGGCCCGCGCGCTGGCCAGCAAGCCGCGCATCATCTTCGCCGACGAACCGACGGGCAACCTCGACAGTCGCATGGGCACCGAGATCCTCACGTTCATGCGCCACGCCGTCACCGACCTCGGCCAGACCATCGTGATGGTCACCCATGACCCGGTGGCCGCGTCGTACGCCGACCGCGTCATCTTCCTCGCCGACGGAAAGATCGTCGACGAACTGGACAACCCCACGGCCGACCAAGTGCTCGACCGCATGAAGCGCCTCGGTTCCTGACATGGCCGCGCCCGTCACCCGACTCACCATTCGGGGCGTCATCGCCCGCAAATGGCGCATCTTCCTCACCATCTTGGCGGTGGTGAGCGGTGTGGCGTTCGTGAGCGGAGCGTTCGTCCTCACCGACAGCGTCAAGAAGTCGATCAACGACGTGTTCGCCACCCTCAGCGAGGGCATCGACATCGAGGTGCGCACTTCCATCGCCTTCGGTGACGAGGCCACGGCCGAACGCGACCCGGTGTCGGTCGACGTCATCGACGTGGTCGCCGCCATCGACGGAGTGCGCCTGGCCGAGGGCAACCTGTTGCGCGCCGCCACGGTGATCAAGTCCGACGGAGAACCCTTGCGCACGTCCGGACCGGCTTTCGGCATCGCCTGGGTCGGACCCGACGGTCTCGACGGACGCACCATCGTCGAGGGTCGACCCGCCGCCGGCCCGAGTGAGGTGACCCTCGACAAGTCGTCGGCTCGTCGCGCCGGCTACGAGGTGGGTGACACGGTGACCATCGTCGGCCCCGCCGGCAAGGGTGACTTCGTCCTGGTCGGGTTGAACGGAACCGGCAAGACCACCAACGGTGGCGGTGCCAGCATCGCGGCTTTCGACCCGGTCACGGCCAACGAATTCCTCGGCGCCGAGAACATGGTGGACTCGATCTACGTCGCCATCGACGAAGGCGCCGATCGCGACGCGGTGATGGCAGCCATCGACGCCGCGTTGCCCGACGGACTCGAGGTGATCACCGGCGAGCAGTCGGCCGAGGAGACCGCCGGTGCCATCAACGACATCATCGACATCTTCGGCAACGTCCTGTTGGGGTTCGCCGCGGTCTCGTTGTTCGTGAGTGCGTTCCTCATCTTCAACACCTTCGCCATCATCGTCAGCCAACGCTTGCGAGAACTCGCGTTGTTGCGCGCGGTCGGCGCCAGCGCCCGGCAGATCCGCACGATGATCATCGGCGAGGCGTTGGTGGTGTCCGTCATCGCCACCCTGCTCGGCATCCTCGCCGGTATGGGGGTGGCCAAGGGCATCGTGGCCATCTTCAACGCCGCCGGCGCGGCCTTCCCCTCGGCGTCACTCATCGTCTCCCCGCGCACCGTCATCGCCAGTACCGTCGTCGGTGTCGGTGTCACCGTGGCGGCGGCCATCGTGCCGGCCCTGCGGGCGGCGCGCATTCCTCCGGTGGCGGCCATGCGACCCGAGTTGGGCTTCAACTCGCTGCAGAAGAACAAGCGTCTCGTGGTGGGCTCGATCACCACCGGCATCGGGCTCGTGTTGTTCAGCATCGGTGTCTTCGGCCAACCGGGTGGCACCTCGGGCACCCTCGGGTTGTCGGCCGTCGGCGCGATCCTGTTGTTCCTCGGTATCGCCAGCCTCTCCACCACGGTGGCCGCCCCCGCCAGTCGCGTCATCAGTCGCGTACTTCCGCTCCCCTTCCGGCCCATGACGCGTTCGGTGCCCGGGCGCCTCGGAAGTCGCAACGCTCAACGCACGCCACGGCGCACCGCGTCGACCGCATCGGCGTTGATGATCGGTCTCGCCCTCGTGAGCACCGTGTCGGTGGTGGCATCGTCGGTTCAGGCGTCGTTCAAGGAACAACTGCAGGGTTCGGTGACCGCCGACTTCTTCGTGTCGAACGGACCCGGCAACTTCCAAGGACTACCGGTCGCCTTCTCGGAACGTTTGTCCGAACTGCCCGAGTTGTCGGCGGTCAGCCCGTTCCGCGCCGCCACCGCGCAGGTCAACGGCGACACCAAGCAGATCGGCGCCGTGCGTGGATCGGCGTTCGGTCAACTGGTCGACATCGACCTCACCAGTGGATCGGTCGAGTCGCTCGACGACGGCAAGATCCTGCTGCATCGTGACCCGGCGCGCGACTACGCGGTGCAGGTCGGCGACACGTTGTCGATCCTGTGGTTGAACGGCACCGAGCAGCAGATCGAGGTGGGTGGCATTTACGACGACGCCACCATCGCGGGCAACTGGCTGGTCGGATTGTCCACGCTGCAGGCGGTGTCCACCGCCACTCCGACCGACTTTTTCATCGGCGCCAAGATCGCCGACGGCGTCGACATCGAGGACGCCCGGGCCGCCGTGGAAGAAGTGGCGCTCGACTTCCCCAGCGCCGAGGTCCAGGATCAAGCCGAGTTCCAGCAGAGCCAGGAGGATCAGTTGAACCAGCTGCTGATCATCATCTACGGCTTGCTCATCATCTCCATCGCCATCGCCGTGTTGGGTATCGCCAACACCATGGCACTGTCGGTGTTCGAGCGCACCCGCGAATTCGGCTTGCTGCGCGCGGTCGGCATGAGCAAGCGCGACCTGAAGCGTTCCATTCGTTGGGAAGCCGTCATCGTCGCGGTGTTCGGCGCGTCGCTCGGCATCATCGTCGGCATCCCGCTCGGCCTGGCCGTCACCACGGCCCTGCCGTCCACGTTCATCACCACCACCGTGGTGCCCGTGAACACCATCATCGTCATTCTGATCGCTTCGATCATCGTCGGTGTCGTGGCCGCCATGCCCGCCCGCCGCGCCGCCCGCCTGAACGTGCTCGACGCCATCTCCACGCACTGAGGCTCGACGATGTCGCACGATCCCCGCAACCTCTCCCCCGAGGTGTTGGCTTTCGTGCGCGAACGTCACTTGGCCACCCTCACGACGTTGCGCGCCGACGGCTCGCCGCACGTCGTGCCGGTGGGTTTCACGTTCGACCCCGAGCGCGCGGTGGTGCGCGTGATCACGTGGGCCACGTCCGTGAAGACCGGTCACGCCCGGCACGGTGGTCGAGCCGCGGTCAGTCAGGTGGACGGTGGTCGTTGGTTGACCTTCGAGGGAGTGGTCAGCGTGACCGACGAGCCGCCCGCGGTGGCCGCGGCGGTGTCGGCGTACGCCGAGCGTTATCGTCCGCCCAAGGAGCGTCCCGACCGGGTGGTCATCGAGATTCGGGTCGACCGGGTGCTCGGTCGCGCCTGATCAACCGAAACGCGTGAGATCGTCGTCGATCTTCAGACGTTGGCGCGCGGCGCGCACGTCGGCCATGTAGAGGATCTCGGCCGGGTGCGTGGGCGTGTGATCGTCGGCCACCAATTGGGCCGGGATCAGGCGTCGATCCAACTTCTGCTGACAGTCCGGGCACCAGTACAGGGCCCGCGAACGCTCCTCGCAGTGCCCGTGCGCCACGGTGCCCCGGCATCGCGGACACCGCTGTCCGTTGCGCGAATACACCGAATGCTCGTAGCCGCCGTCCTCGCGGGTGCGCGACTTCACGATCCGCGCGGCCGCCTCCACCAACACCGCGCAGTCCTCGTACGACAGATCGATCACCGGAGCGAACGGACTCAGACCCACGGCCCACAGCGTCTCGCTGCGATCGACGTTGCCGAGCCCGGTGATGACGCTCTGATCGGCGAGCACGTCACAGATCGACGTGTCACCGGCTTTGTACGACAGAAGGCGACGCGTGATCTCGACCAGATCGGGTCGGCGTAGCGAGATGTCGGGTCCGACGCCACCACTGTGCGGATGGCGCGCCCGATCGGGAACGCGGAACGTCTCGAGCAGTGGCGCGTTGAAACACACCGCCACCCAACCATCGACCTCGATGATCGCGCGCGCCTCGTACGTGTTGCGACGCCACGCTTCGTTCGGTCGGTACACGTGCCACTGACCGCTGAAGCGAAGGTCGGTGGACAACACGATGCCGTCGTCCCACCTCACGTCGACACGACGCCCGCTGCGCTCGACGGCTTCGATGATGGAACCGGGTCGGGGTGCGGGTCCGATGGCCGACATCGCGTCGAAGCGGGTGGTCGTTCGACCCACCAGTGCTGTGCGCATCGCCGACACGATGTGACTGATTCCGCCCCTACCTGCCACGTAGCAAATGTAGGTCGTCACGCCGGTTCCGGTGCGTGATGCTCGGGTACGGTACGAGCGTCATGAACGACGCCGACCCCGACGACGAACCGATCAGTCCGACCTACAGTTCCGAGGCCCAGATGATCGACCGAGCCCGACGTCGCTACGGATCGGTCGGCGCGATCGTCGCCAGCGGCATGCTCGGTATCGACAAGATCCTCGGACGCCGACCCAAGGAGGAGATCCCCTCGATCTGGGAAGCCTCGGGCGAACCCGGCGACATCGACGGCGACGGCATTCGCATCGATCTGGATGACGACACCGCGCTCGAGAGCCACCCGAACCGCGACGCCGCGCGCCCGCGACGGGTCAGGAAACGACGGGCCTGATCAGCCGGGAACGATCAGGGCAGTTCGCCCACGTGGGCCAACGCCAAGCGCAGCAAACGATCCTGGCCTCCGGTCATTTCGGCCGTGATGCGGGCGCTGGCGGCCTCCGACGGCGTGAACCAGGCCAGGTCGAGGGCCTCCTGCGTGGGCGTGCATTCGCCGTCGACCGGCACGACGTAGGCCAGGCTCACCGCGTGATGGCGCGGATCGGTGAAGCCCGAGACGTCCGGATCGGGGAAGTACTCGGCGATGGTGAACGGCGCCGGATTCGGTGGCACCCGAGGCAAAGCCAACGGCCCGAGGTCCTTCTCCAGGTGGCGCACCAACGCGTCGCGCACGCGCTCGCCGTAGAGCACCCGGCCCGATACCAACATGCGACTGATGGATCCGTCGGCCGCCACCCGCAGGAGCAAGCCCACTTGAACGACACGACCGTGGCTGTCGACGCGCACCGGGATGGCGTCCACGTACACCAGCGGAACGTTGGCCCGCACCTGCGCCAGCAGGTCGGGGCTCAGCCAGGCGGTGCGGGTGTCGATCTGGTCGCTCATCGGAGCCATTCTCCCAAATCACGACGAGGTCGTCAGTCGATTCGGAAGTGTTTCCGCGCTTTTTCCGCCACCGGTCCGACGTGGCAACCCTCGTCGTGGTCGTTGACGAGGCCCATGGATTGCATGAAGGCGTACATGGTGGTCGGTCCGACGAACGACCAGCCACGCTTTTTCAGGTCCTTCGACAACGCCACCGACTCCGGGGAGGTGACGAACGTCGACACCTCGGCCGTGGTCGGTGCGACCCGGCGACGCGGGGGTTCGAAACTCCATATGTGCGCCGCGAGGGAACCCTTCTCCTCGATCAGCTCCAGACAGCGCCGCGCGTTGTTGATGGTGCTCTCGATCTTGCCCCGATGCCGGATGATGGAGGCGTCGCCCAACAAACGCACCACGTCACGTTCGCGCATCCGCGCCACTCGCTCCGGGTCGAAACCGTGGAACACCCGCCGAAAGTCGACCCGCTTGTCCAACACCGTCTTCCAGGACAACCCGCTCTGGAAACCCTCGAGGTTGATCTTCTCGAACAGGGTCACGTCGTCGCCGTTGGGGAATCCCCATTCACGATCGTGGTAATCCCGCATGGACTCCGACCCGAGGCTCCACCCGCAACGCGCCTCGCCCTTCATCGGCTCGGCGTCGTCCCGCGAACCGTGGTGCGATGCAACTCCCGACGGAAACCGGCGTAGTCGTTGATCGCGAAGTGTTGGGTGGACCGGTTGTCCCAGATCACCACGTCGCCGGCCCGCCATCGATGCCGATACTGGAACCGCACGTCGGTGGTGTGATGGTGGAGGAAGTCGAGCAGCTCGGGGGTCTCCTCGACGTCGACCCCCACGAGGTCGCGCACGTAGGCCCGGTTGAAGAACAGCACTTCCTTGCCCGTCTCGGGGTGAACGGTGACCAAGGGATGAACGCGCTCATCGTTGGCCGAGTCGTCGCACACGATGCTCATGCCCCTCATCCCCGAATGCAGCGGTTGCATGCGTCGCGAGTACGCGTCGCGCGCGGTGTGCACGGCGTCGAGCGACGACAACCTCTCGCGCATCTGCGGTCCGAGTGCCGCCCACGCCGCGGTCATGGACGCGAACACCGTGTCGCCTCCCCAGACCGGCACGTCGACCGCCGCCAGCACGGTGAACGAGGGCGGCTCGACCTGGAACGAGAAGTCCGAATGCCACGCGCCACCGAAGTTGAACGCGGCGCCCTCGTCGGCCTCCTTCACCACCCGGATCACCTGGGGGAAGTCGTTCATCGTCTCGACGAAGGGCACCTCACCGCTCGGCCCGAGCCGTTCGGAGAACTCCGATTGCGTGCGTGGGCTCAACGATTGATCGCGAAAGACCACCACTTCGCTCTCGCACATCAAACGGCGAACGTCGACCAACTCGTCCCCGTCCAGACTCGCCAGATCGAGCCCGAACACCTCCGAGCCCATCACCCCGGTCAGCGGGCGAGCCTCGTACGACATGCTCGAACCCTAATCCGGCGCGCTGATGCTCTAATCTTCGGGCATGTCGTCGGTGTCCGTCCCCCGCTTCGGCGAGCTCCTCGCTCCCTACATTTCTCGCGTCCCCGACGGCACCCGCCCCCGCTTTCTCGCCCTGCTCGAGCGCGGTGCCGCCGAGCGCTATCGCATGTGGGCCGCCGACCTGCCCGAGCACGCCGATGTGCTCCTGGAGTGCTCGCGCGCCGAGGACGAGATCGCCGATCGCATCGAGGGGGCCTTCGAACTGGACGAGTCGTTGCGCGACGAACTGCACGCGCCGCTCCCCGAGGCCACGCGCACCTACTACGACGCGTTCGCCCCGCACCCCGTGTGGGACCAACTCCGCATCCAGGCCAACGCCGAGCGCCAAGGCGCGCACGCGTGGCGCAGCATCGCCGCCCATCATCCCGACCCCGCGGTGGTCGAGGTGTTGCACGGTTGCTCCGCTCTCGAAGAGGCCAGCGCCGATCGCCTCGACGCGCTGATCGCGGCCCACGCCCCGGCCTGATTCGACCGGACCACCGTGAACGTCAAGCGTCTGATTGTCACGTTGCAGGTGGCGACCGCCATCATGTCCATGACCTACGGCGTCATGTTCACGATGCTCGACGATTACCGCGACGAGTACGGCATCAGCGAGTCCGGTCTCGGCTTGGTGCTGGCCATCGGATTCTTCGCCGCCTTCATCGGGCAGATCACGTTGGCGCCGCTCGCCGACCGCGGTCACGCCAAACGCATGATGATCATCGGATTCGCGTTGGTGGTGGCCGGCAGTCTGGTGATGGCGTTCGGTACCACGCTCATCGCGCTGTTGGTCGGCCGTCTGGTCATGGGTGTCGGTGGGGGCATGTCGTTGCCGGCCCTGCGCAAGATCGTCATCGTGTCGGATCCCGACAATCTCGGCGGGAACATGGGGCGACTCCTGAGCGTCGACATCGCCGGCTTCGCCCTCGGACCCATGCTGTCGGCGGTCCTCATCGGGCCCTTCGGGTTGGCGTCACCCTTCCTCGTGATCAGCGCCGCCGTGGTCGCCATCACCGTGGCCTTGTCACGCGTGTCGGTGCCGGAAACGGCGCACGAGGACCAACCGTCCGAACGTTTCGCTTTCGACTTGTTACGGATCCCCGCGGTGGCCGGTGCCGTGCTCATCGGAGTGGCGCTTTTCGTGATGATCGGAACGTTCGATTCGCTGTGGGCGCTCATGATGGAGGATCTCGAGGCCGCCGACTGGATCGCCAACATGGGAGTCAGTTTGTTCGCCATCCCCATGGCCCTTCTCGGCCCGTACGGTGGACGACTGGCGCAACGCAAGGGTCCGTATCGCGTCGGTGCCATCGGCATGACCGTGGGCGCAGCGTGCATGACCCTCTACGGATTTCTTCCGACTCCGGCGCTCATGCTGGTGGTGTTCTTCGTCCACATCATGAACGACGGTTTCACGGTCACCAGCGCCGGCGTCGCGGTTGGCCTGGCCGCTCCGGCCGAACGTCAAGCCGGCGCCCAAGGCTTGCTCGGCGGCATTCAAACTCTCGTCGGCGGAATGGCGGCCTCGCTGGCCGGTTGGAGTTACGACCATCTCGGTCGGGGCCCCACCTTCACCATCGCCGCGGCCTGCATACTCGCGTGCACCGCGACCGGTCTGGTGCTGGCCGGCGACAAGCGACGGTCCATCGCCCCGATCACGACCGACGTGTCCGTCGGCGCTCACTAGTACTCTTGCCTCATGGGTTTTCGCGACGGTGACGGATGGGTGTTCTGCACCTGCGGCAACCGACACTGGGGCATCCACGGAGCGGCCGGATTGCTCATGGTGCGCCTCGATCTCGGATCCGAACCCCACGTGCTGTTGCAGTTGCGCGCGGCCTGGACCCACGGTGGCGGAACCTGGGCCATTCCCGGTGGGGCCCTCGACTCGCACGAGGACTCGATCGAGGCCGCGGTGCGCGAGGCCTTCGAGGAGGTCGGCATCGACGTGCGCTTCCTTGAGGTGAAGGACCTGTACTCCGATGACCACGGCAACTGGCGCTACGACACCGTGATCGCCCACGTGACCGGCGATGTCGGAGCGCACGAGGCGAACTACGAATCCGACGAGGTGCGTTGGGTGGCGTTGTCCGACATCGAGTCGTACGACCTGCATCCGGGACTACGGAATTCCTGGCCTCACGTGTTGCCGAAACTGTCGGCCACGCTTCCTTAGTTCGCGAGATACCGACGCACGAACGCGTCGAGGGCGTTCAGGCCGTCGCCACCCCAGCCGAACACGATGCGGTCGGGACGCACGATCACCAGGTCGCTGTCGCAACGTCGAAGCTGACGGCGCGCGGCACCATCGATCCCGGCGCGAACGACCACGGCGTCCAATCGCTTCGCGAGGGCTTCCGGGACGTCGACGTGCGGTTCGGCGACGATCATCCAGCGCCCGGCGTGGAGCGCATCGAGCCACGTGCCGTCGTGTGTTCCGTCGGTCGACACGAAACCGGCGCCCTCGACCAGTGCGTCGGATCGACCGAGCACCGGCATGGGAGCCCCACCGGTGTCGCCGGAGCCGGCGACCCGCGCCGCCAGCATTCCCTCGTTACGCATGCTCGCCACCGCCGGGTCGAGCGTGCAGATGACGCGACCGAAGCCGACCGCGGCCTCGATGATGGTTCGCACGTGCGCGGAGCGCTCGGCTTGGTACGTGTCCAGCAGTTCGGCGTTCGCGCCGGCGCACACGGCCCGCAACTTCCAGGCCAGATTCACCGCGTCGCGCACACCACTGCACATGCCTTGACCCAGGAACGGCGGCATCTGATGGGCGGCGTCCCCGGCCAACAACACCCGACCGTTGCTCGCGCCCCGCCACCGCTCGGCGATCAGACCGTGGAACGTGTACACGGCGGCTCGTTCGATGCGATGTCCGCCCTCGGGAAAGTGGGGTGACAACAAGGCGTCGATGCGTCGCGGGTCCAGCATCTCGTCGGCGCTCTCACCGGGCAACAACATGAACTCGTAGCGCCGGCGAGGCAGCGGCATGGGAACCACGGTGTAGGGACGCCCCGGATCGCACACCTGCAACGTGCGCAACTCGTCGGGGTTGGAGCCGTCGACGAGCAGATCGAGCACCAACCACGGCTCGTCGAATGCCAGGTCCTCGTGTCCCACGCCGATCGCTCGACGAGCGAACGAGCGGGCCCCGCAACATCCGACCACCCATCGTGCGGTCACTGTGTTCTCGTCGCCGTCGATCGTTCGCACCCCCAAGGTCACCGCGTCCGGCCCGTCTTCGCGCAGTTCCACCACTTCATGGCCGGTTCGCACGTCCGCTCCGGCCCCGACGGCGGCGGCGCGCAGGGCTCGGTCCATCGACGGTTGGTGGAACATGTTCGAACTGGTCACCTCGCCCTCGATCAGGTCGGGCACGGTCATGCGCAACAGCAGATCCCCGTCGGCCGACAAGAAGTCCATGCCCCGTTGCGAAATCGTCCACTCGGTGTTCGGGTTCCACACTCCGAGGTCACGGAACGAGCGAGCGGTCTCGGCGTCGAAGTGCGCCGCGCGGGGCAACGCGTACACGTCGATGTCACGCTCCAGGACGACGGTCGACAGGCCGGCGCGCGCCAGCAGGGTGGCCAGGGTCGAGCCCACCGGCCCGGCGCCGATGATGGCGACGTCGAACACCGCGGTCACGACCCGTGCGAGGCCCAGCCGGCCTTCAACACGTCGATGTCCTTGGGCACGATGAACTCCATCGGCATGTTCGGGCCCCACGCCAGTCCGACGTTCTCGAGACCCACCGGGGTGCGACCGACGGCGTCCCATTCGGCGTCGTCGTCGATGCGGTCCATGTCGCTGTAGAACTCCACGAACGAGCCCGACGGATCGCGCAGATACCACATGAAGTTGGAGCCGATGAAGTGTCGGCCGAAGCCCCACGTCTGGCGATCGGCGTCGACCGAGAGCAACGTGGTGGCCAGGTGACCCACGTGGTCGACGTCGTCGCACTCCCACGAGTAGTGCTGCAGGAACGGAACCTCGCCTCCGACGAGTGCGATGTTGTGATGGTCGAAACTGCAACGCAGGAACGCGATGATGTCGGTGAATTCGTCGCTCACCTTGAAGCCCAGTCCGTCCAACAGATACGCCCGCGTCTCGCGCCATGCCGGCGTGGCCACCACGATGTGCCCCAATCGGCGCGGTGAGCGCGCCCCCGGGAAGACACCGGGACTGCGCCGATTGACCCGCGCCGACGAGCCCGGAGAGTTGTACGGCTCGGCGACCGCCGGAGCCTGTCGCAAGCGGGACATCGGTCGGATGCGGAACTCGATCCGCGTGTGCGGTTCCACGCAGGTCAACATCCCCGACGCCAACGTGTGCGGTGCACCCAGAGCCGTCAATCGGCCCGAGATGTCGTTCAGATCCGACTCGGTGTCCACGCCGAGGTCCACGCCGAGCAGACGCCGAAAAGGAGCCTCGGACACGTGGATCTGCGTTCCGCCGTCGGGGCTGTCGAACAAGGAACCGTCGGCGGTGCTCAGACCCATCTCACCGTAGAAATCGGCCTGAGCCACGGGATCGGACACCCCGAGACGGATGGCCTGCAGCCGATGAAGAGCCATCAGTTCTTGACGCACCGATTTCGCAGCGCGCCGATCACCTCGGCGCCACTGTCGATCACGTCGCCGTCCTTCAGCAGACGACCGCGCGCCATACCCACGCCGTCGGGAGTGCCGGTGAAGATCAGGTCGCCCGCTTCCAACGTGCAGATACTCGACAGGTACGAGACCAGATACGGAACGTCGAAGATCAGGTCGCGCGAGCGAGCCTCTTGCATGCGTTCGCCGCTGACGTCGCACCACAAACCGATGTCGTCGGGATCGGCGAAGCTGTCGACCGACACCATCACCGGACCGATCGGGCCGTAGGTGTCGAAGCTCTTGCCCAGGCTGAACTGCGGCGGCTTGCCGGTGGTCTGCACCACGCGGTCGCTGATGTCCTGACCGAGCGTGATGCCGGCCACGTGGGACCACGCCGACTCACGAGCGATGCGACGACCGCCCTTTCCGATGACCACGACCAACTCCACTTCCCAGTCGACCGTGTCCCCCGACAGCACCACGTCGTCGGTGGGACCGACCAGACAACTCGGGAACTTCGTGAAGGTCAACGGTGCCGGCGGAAGTTCCATCTTGGATTCGCTGGCGTGCGATTTGTAGTTGAGGCCGATGCCGAACACTTTCGAGGGTCGCGGTACGCACACCCCCAACGGTCCCGTCACCGGAGCGCCCGCACCTCGCGCCTTGTTTGAAAGCGCCGAGAGTTCGACGAACCGGGCGACCGCCGCCATCGGATCGGCCAGCGACTCGTCGCCGGCCACCGTGGCCACGTCGTGGAACGTGCCGTCCACCTCCAACACCGTGCGACCGGCGATGCTTCCCATTCTGAACATGTCGTTGCCTCCGTGGCTGTCGTGTGTACGTGTCTGTCGGATTTACGCCTGATTCTCCGCCATGCGCGCGATGACCTCGAGCGTGAGCATGAGGTGCGACGCGAGGGCCTCCACGGCACCGTCGACGTCGCGCGCGATCACCAGGTCGGCGAGATCCGCGTGCTCGCGACGATGGTCGGTTCGCCGAATCGATGCACCACCGAGAAGCTGGAACAGTCGGGCTCGATCGGTGAGTTGTTCGATCTGTTCGATCAACACCCGGTTGGCGCATCGCGAGAGGAGAGCTCGATGGAACTGGCGATGATCGGTGTAGAACTCGTTCACCGAATCGTGATGACCCAACAGACGTTCCCGGGCGGTCGACACCTCGGTGGCGAACGAGTGGTGCTCCGACTCGGAGCGTGCGGCGCCGATCATCGACTGGCGAAGGGCCAAGGGCTCCAATGCCAGACGCACGCCGTAGATGTCCGCCGCCAGACGGGCGTCGATGGCCGCCACCCGAGCACCGCGCTGGGGCATCAAGGTGACGAGTCCCTCACCGGCCAGTCGGCGCAAGGATTCGCGAATCGGTGTGGCCGACACGCCCCACCGCGCCGCCAGTCGATCCACCGGCACGCGCTCACCGGGTGCGATGTGGCCCGCGAGCATCTCGGCCCGCAGACGATCATCCACCCAGTCGGCTCGCGTCAGAGGAGGGGTGGTGGGCACGACCGCACCCTAGAAGAGGGGAATCGCCCGAGTCAATAATCTATAAATTCATGCCTTCGGCCGGTCGGGGTACGGTTCGGGCATGGATTCGATTCCCCGTTTCGCCCCCGGTTCCGATCCCGACGACATCGCCCGCGCCCTCACCACCATGGGCGCGGCCATCATCGAGCGCCTCGTGGACGAGGCCACGGTCGACCAGATGTTGGCCGAGATGCAACCCCACGTGGACGCCACGCCGTTCGGCTCGGACCCTTTCACCGGCGTCACCACCAAACGCACCGGAGCCCTCCTGGCCCGCTCGCGAAGCAGCATCGAGTTCGTGGCCAACCCCGAGGTGTTGGCCGTCGTCGACCGCGTGCTCGGTCCGAACGCCACCAGTTACCAACTTCATCTCACGCAGATGATCTGCATCTGGCCGGGCGGACCCGCGCAGTCGTTGCATCGCGATCAATGGTGCTTCGACATGTTCCCGTTTCCTCCGGAGATGGACGTCGAGGTGTCCACCATCTGGGCCCTCGACGACTTCACCGAGGAAAACGGGGCCACGCGCATCATCCCGGGCAGCTTGCTCGATCCGGCGTCGAGCGTGGCCGACGTGCACCGCACCGTGGGCGCCACCATGCCCAAGGGTTCGGTGGTGATGTACACCGGACGCACGATCCACGGTGGTGGCGAGAACCGCAGCGACGCGGTGCGTCGCGCGCTGAACGTCGACTACATCCTCGGTTGGTTGCGCCAGGAGGAGAACCAGTACCTGTCGTGTCCCCCGCAGATCGCTCGCACCCTGCCCGAGCACGTGCAGAAACTGGCCGGCTACGCCATGGGCGCGTACGCGCTCGGCTACATGGACGACATCCGCGACCCGTTCGCCGTGCTGAACGGTCTCGACGGTGGCTCGTCGTTCGGGGGCTTGAACACTCCGGTTCCCACTATCGACCGCTAGAAACGTTCTCGTGTCCGAACGCGCGTACCTGCCCGGTCTCGATGGTTTGCGGGCACTGTCGGTGCTCGTCGTCGTGGCGTTCCACACCGGACTCATCGAGGGCGGCTGGATCGGTGTCGACGTGTTCTTCGCCATCTCGGGTTTCCTCATCACCGGACTGCTCGTCGCCGAGCACGAACGCACCGGGACCGTGTCGTTACGAGCGTTCTGGGCCCGGAGGTTTCGCCGACTGATCCCCGCCTTGTTCGTTCTCCTGGCGTTGATCCTCGTGCTCGTCGAACTGGATCAGATCGACGTGGCCGCACGTGACGTGTGGGGCGCGCTCACCTACTCCACCAACTGGGTGCACGTCTTCGGGGGTGCCAGCTACTGGGATCAATTCGCCACCCCGGACCCGTTGCGCCATCTGTGGTCGTTGGCCATCGAGGAACAGTTCTACGTGCTCTGGCCGATCGTGGCGTGGTTCGTGTTGCGTCGCCGGAACGCACGAACCCTTTGGGTTGTCGCGTCGGTCGGCGCCGTCGTGTCGGGTGTGGTTCAGATCACGGGTATCAACGCCGGTCTCTCCATCGATCGCGTGTATCAAGGCACCGACACCCGCGCGGTCGCGTTCCTCCTCGGCGCGACATTGGCCTCGCGCGGCTGGCCCCCCGTGCGCCCGAGAATTCTTCCGCGTTCGGTCGGTGTCGGTTGTGCGGTCGCGTTGGCCGGGGTGGCCGTCTGGTTGCCCGGTGACCGAACCTGGGTCTTCTCGGGTCCCCTCGTCGTGGTCAGTCTCTTCGGGGCGATCGTCGTGATGGAGAGTGCCGTCTCCTCCTCGCGCTGGCTCCGCTCGTCGACCTTGCGCGCGATCGGTCGCTGGAGTTACGGCATCTATCTCTTCCATTGGCCCTTGGCCGTTTCCGAACGCGTGTCGCGCCTCTCCGAACCCGGCCGCTTCGCGGTGGTGACACTGGCATCGGTCGCTCTGGCGGCACTCTCGTATCGCTTGGTGGAGTCACCGATCAGGAATCGACGCGTCCCTCGTGCGCTGTGGTTCCCCACCGTGGGAGGCATGGCCGCGATCATCGTGGCCATCTTCTCCGTCACCGCCACCGCCGCGCCGGACATGGCTTCCGACGTCACCTTGGTCCCACGACCCGCGACTTCGGTGCCGACCGAGTCCGTGCCCCGGCGGGTCATGGTGTTCGGTGACTCCGTTCCCGCGGTGGCCGCGGACGAACTGCGCCTCGAGGCGGACGAGCGGGGGCTCGAGATCGACGTGTACGCCGACCCGGGCTGCGTGCCGTCGGAGGACGAACGCGATCAATACGGCAAGCCCGAGTGCGTCACGTTCCTGCGCGGCGCCCGCCAACGAGCGAGCGATCTCGACATCGACACCGTCGTCATCTGGTGGGGTGGCACGGGTATCGAGTTCTTCGATCGAGGGACCATGTACGAGTTTTGCGTCGCCGAATCCGCTCCACTCGCCGAAGATCGCATCCGTCGACTGATCGCCTACTTCGATGGCGTCGTCGACACGGTGGTGTTGGTGGCTCCCGTCCCCCGCACCGACATCGGCGTCGCTGACGCGGCCGGCACCGAATGCGAGATCGTCGCCTATCACGACGTCGCGGTGGAGCACTCGGTGCCCGTCGTCTCGTTACGGGATTTCGTCTGCCCCACCTATCCCGACGACTGCGCCCGCATCGAGCGTTACGACGGGTTGCACTACGACGGCGACGCCGCGCGGGCGGTCGCCGGCATCATCCTCGACGCCACCTGAGCATTCAGTCGAGGAACGACAACTCGTCGCCGGTGTTCACCGAACCGGGCTCGACGATGCGGGCGTAGACGCCGACGTTCTGATCGAGATCGCGCACGATGTGGCGCAGAATCGCCCGGTCGGCCGGAAGATCGGCCACCGAACGGGTGACCATGACACAGCGTGGGCACGCCGACTCGAACGCGATGGTGGCGGAGCCGAGACGCGCCCGACGTCCCGCCCACGCGAACTCGGGATGACCCGACACACCGACGGTGTCGATCACGATGCTCGGCCGGAACCGCCGCACGTCGATGACCGAGTCGGGCAACGCCGAGCGCATCGATTCGAGCGACGAGGTCGACATGACCATCAACGGCCAGCAATCGTGGTACGTGCCCGGAGGCGATTCGAACTCCATCACCTCGGGAGGGAACACGGCGAAGTCCGGGAGGGGCTCGGACTCCTCACGACCGAAGATGTTGCGCAACTCGACCATGACGTCGTCATTGGCCGGGGCACCACGACGGTAGTGGTCCAGATCATCGGCCGGTCGCAGGGCCTCGAGCCGCACCGGATGGGCCAGATGAGCCGACAGCGCCGCGTCGATGTCGGGCGACACCGACGACAACGTGCGGCCGTCGGGGAAATCGATCTCCGCGTGGCCGGTGCCATCGGGCGCGTCGCGGGCCACGAGCGTCATGAGCCCACCCAGCTGTTTGGCACCGCGAATGCCGCCGCGTTCGAGGTCGCGCACCGCCCAACGACGGTCACCGACGATGCCCAGCATCGACAACTCCGCCGACGACACGGTGCCGCCCTCCATGGACTTCACCGGATACGACCAGATCTGGTCGATGCGCATGGTCGACGACACCCGGCTCAGCGCTGGGTGCCCACCTTCAGATCCTTGAAGGGCAGATCCTTGTCGACCATCGGTTCGCGGGGCAGGCCGAGCACGCGATCGCCGATGATGTTGCGCTGGATCTCGTCGGTTCCACCGGCGATGCTCGACTGGAAGCTGTTCAGGATCTGGCGCGCCCAGTTCTCGCCGCGCCCACCGGGTTCCCACGCGTCGGAGTCGGGTCCGACCAGACGACTGATGAGCGGACGGCTGGCCCACGCGATGCGCGCGCCGTGCAACTTGCCGAGCGACCCGCCGGGCCCGGGCACCTTGCCGGCCTTCATCTCGGCGCGGGTGCGCATGGCCACCATGCTCTTGGTGGACTCCTCGCAGTAGATCTTCATCAACTCCTGGCGTACCACCGGGTCGGAGATCTTGCCGTTGCGCTTGGCCACATCGATCAGTCGATCGGCCAACACGTGCGAGACACCACTGGACGAACCTGTACCGATGGCGACGCGCTCGAACATCAACATCGCCGTGGCCTGATTCCAGCCGTTGTTCAACTCGCCGAGCAACCACGACTTCGGGATGCGCACGTCGGTGAGGAAGATCTCGTTGAAGTGGCTGCCACCGTCGATCTGGTGAATGGGTCGGATCTCGACCCCGGGAGCCTTCATGTCGACGATGAACATCGAGATGCCGGCGTGCTTGGGAGCCTCGGGATTGGTGCGCGCGATGATGACGCCGTAGTCGCACACGTGGGCCAGGGTGGTCCACACCTTCTGGCCGTTGATGACCCACTCGTCACCGTCGAGTTCGGCCTTGGTCTGCAGGCTGGCCACGTCGGAACCGGCACCGGGCTCGGAGAACATCTGACACCACATGGTGCGCGCCGCGATGTTGTCGGGCATGAACTGCTTCTTCTGCTCGTCGGTGCCGAACTGGTTCAACACGGGCAGGCACATGCCGTGGCTGATGACCAGCTCGTAGGTCATGTCGGGGAACTTGGCGTACTCCTCGCGATAGATGCGCTCGTGGGCCCGGGTGAGTCCGGCACCGCCGAGTTCCTTCGGGTAGACGATTCCGGCCAGACCGGCGGCCGCCAATTTCGCCTGGAATTCCCGGCCCGCCTGGATGCTGGTGGTGCCGCGACCGGCCCCGTCGATACCCACGGCGTTCTCCTTCAGGAACGCGTGGACCTTGGCACGGAACTCGTCGGCCTCGACCGGGGACAATGCTTCTTCGGTGGCGGTGCTCATGACCCGATTCTGCCACCGTGGGCACGGCCCGCACCAATTCGTGCCGGTACCGTTCGGGCATGTCCAAGGCCCGCTCCGCCGTCTTCCGCCACGTCGACGAATGCCCGACCGAGGAGTGGACCAGCCCGACCCGTGGCGCGGTGCGCTGGTGGGAACTGTTCGGCGGAGACGTCACCCCCACCGATGAGATGGTGGTGGGTGTGGCCGAGATCCCGGTCGGTGCCACTCCACCTCCGCGCGGACATCGTCACGACGCCACCGAGGTGTACGTGATCCTGTCCGGATCGGGTCACGTCGTCATCGAGGGCGTCGCCACGGCGGTGCGCCCGGGGACGGCCGTCTGGATCCCCGAGGGTCTCGAACACTTCGCCCACAACACCGGCGACGAGCCGTTGCGTCTGCTCTACCTGTTCGCCCGTGATCGATTCAGCGACGTGACCTACACCTTCCCCGCCGAGGAGACCCCGAACCCGTAGCGGGGAACTTAATAGCGCACCGGCATCGAATGGATGCCGGCGATGAAGCTGGAATGCATGCGCTCGATGGGACCATCCGGCTCGATGTGCGGCATGCGCGCGAGGAGTGCACGGAACATCACCGCCAGTTCCACCCGGGCCACGTGCATACCCAGACAGAGGTGAGGTCCGCCGGCACCGAAGGCCACGTGCGGGTTGGGGTCCCGGCCGATGTCGAACTCGTCGGGGCGCTCGAAGACGTCCTCGTCGCGGTTTGCCGATCCGTAGAACAACACCACGCGCTCACCGGCCCTCATCTTCTGACCACGGATCTCGGTGTCGTGCATGACGGTGCGCTTGAAGTGCGACACGGGGCTCGCGTACCGGAGCATCTCCTCGATGGCCGTGCCCAACAAAGCATCGGGGTTCGCCAGGAGTCGCTCGCGTTGGTCCGGATGATCGAACAACAACTGCAGACCCGCGGCCAACAAGTTCCGTGTGGTGTCGCCGCCGGCGTTCACCAACAACAAGAAGAACCACTGGAACTCGCCATCGGTCAACCGGTCACCGTCGACCTCGGCGTTCACCAGCAAGGTGGCCAGGTCGTCGCCGGGTTCGGCGCGTTTGCGGTCGGCGACGCTCTGGGCGTAGCCGAGCATCTCGCCGATGGCCGCGGCTTTCACGTGGGGCGGCGCCACCGCATCGTCGTTGGTGTGCATGATCTCGGTGAGGTCGTACAACCGCTCACCGTCCTCACGGGGCATGCCCATCAACTCGGCGATGAGGCCCGAGGGCAGCCGGCCGGCGATCTCGCTGACGAAGTCGCACGAACCCTTGGCCAACGCGGACTCCACGATCTCGCGGGCCAACTCCTCGATGCGCGGACGCAGCAGCGGAGCGTTCTTCGGGGTGAATCCGCGGCTCACGAGCAACTTGAAACGATCGTGCTGGGGCGGGTCCATCGACAGCATCATCAGTCGTTGCGCCATCAATCCCATCTCGTCGGGGTCGGGCAGCATCACGCCCTTCTCGAACGAACTGAAGGTCCTGGGCGTACGACTGATCGTGCGCACGTCGTCGTGTTTGGTGATGGCCCAGAAGCCCGGACCGTCGGTCTCGGGATGCCAATAGACCGGTGCGTTCGCCCGCAACCAGGCGTACTGCTCCCACGGATGACCCGAGCGCGCGAAGGTCTCCGGAGAGACGAGGTCGATGTGCATTCCCGATTTCTAGTCGCTGGTGCGAGTCACTTGTGACCCGACGGGCCCACGTGTCGGGACTCGCGGTCGATGGAGAAAGGATTCCCCCGCCACGACTCGCCGTCGGCCAGATCGGCGAGACGCCGACCGATCTCGGGCAGGAACTTGAAGCCGTGACCACCGAGGCCCACCCCGACCACGACATCGCCCACCCGATCGATGATGAAGTCCTCGTCGGGGAACGAGGCGTACAGACACGTCGTGGCGTCCACCGGGGTGGGTTCGAGCCCGGGAACGTTGGCCGCGATCCACGACGACACGCGCTCGGCGGCCTCGACGCTGGGAGCCGTGCGGACGTCGGGGTCCACCCGCGGACCGGTGTAGTGCTCCCCCGCTTTCATGAGACCCCCGGGGGTGGGCAGCCCGTACAACTCGGGCACCGTGCGGGTGATGAACGTGGGCCACGGGTATTCGGCGCGAGGACGGAAGAAGAAAACCTGTTCGTCGGTGACGATCAGTTCCGGCAACGCCAGAATTCCGTCGAGCAACCGGTCCGCCCAGGCCCCCGCGGTCACGATCACCGAACCCGCCTCGACCACTCCCGACGTCGACGTGACCCGAACTCCCCCGGCGCGAACGTCGATGGCGATCACCGGGTCATCGAAGCGCAGATCGGCACCGTTCGCTCGGGCCACGCGCTGGAACGCCGCCACGGCGCCATCGGCGTGCACCGTGCCCGAATTGGGCTGCCACAACACCGGGTGCTCGAACCGGAAGAAGGGGAATCGTCGCTCGGCCTCGGCCGCGTCCATCAATTCGTGCGGCAAACCGCACGTCGTCAGGTTGGTGGAGATGTCGGCCAGTTCCCGCGCGAACCCGGTGTCGATGCTGCCCACCATCGAGAGCAATCGGGTGTCGGTCTCTCGTTCGAGATCGCGCCAACCGTCGAAAGAGTCGAGCGCCATCAGCGAGTACATCTCGTCGGTGTAGGCGGCCCTGACGATTCGCTCCGTCCCGTGCGAACTGCCCCGGTCGTGACCTCGACCGAACGCGTCGAGGCCCACCACGGTTCGGCCCCGACGGGCCAACTCCGCGGCGGCCGCCGATCCGGCTCCGCCACAGCCGATGATCACCACATCGGCCGTCGTGGACATCACGGACCGACGACGTCCTTGAACTGCACGCGCAGATCCTTCTTCAAGGCTTTACCGCTCGGGTTGCGTGGGATCACGTCGATGAAACGCACCGCGACCGGTTGCTTGAAGCGGGCCAACTTGCCCTCGCAGTGTTTCAAGACCGCGTCCTCGGTGAGGTCGGGGTCCTTCTTCACCACGATGGCCAAGGGCGACTCGCCCCACTTCTGCGAGGGGATACCGATGACCGCGGTCTCGGTGACGCCGGGCAGGCTCATGATGACGTTCTCGATCTCGGCCGGGTACACGTTCTCGCCACCCGAGATGATCATGTCCTTGATGCGGTCCTGGATGTAGACGTAACCCTCCTCGTCCATGATCGCACCGTCACCGGTGTGCAGCCAGCCGTCCTTCAACGAATCGGCCGTGGCATCGGGGCGATTCCAGTAACCGAGCATGATGTGACCACCGCGCACGAGCACCTCGCCGGACTCGTTCGGCGCGCACTCCGTGCCGTCGGGTCGCACCACCTTGACGTCGGTCATGAGGAAGCTCTTGCCGGTGGATCCGGCCTTCAACAACGCGTCCGACGGCGAGGTGACGCAGGCCGGACCACACGTCTCGGTGAGTCCGTACACCTGACTGATCTCGATGCCGATCGCGTAGTACGCCTCGATCAGCGGCACGGGCACCGGAGCCGCACCGGTGAGCAACCAGCGCACGTGCTCGTGCTTGTGCTTGGCCGGATCGTGCACCAGCAACATGAACTGCAACATGGCCGGCACCAACAGGCCGTTGTTGATGCGCTCGGAATCGATGAGCTCCCACACCTTCACCGGGTCGAAGGCCCGCATCAACACGTGCGTGCCCCCGATGAATATCGTCCCCAAGGCGGGCGTGAGCGCTCCCACATGGAACATCGGCATGGGGTTGATGTAACGGTCGCCCTGCCCCAGATCGGCCGTCGTGCACATGGTGGACAAGGCCCAGTACTGGGTGTTGTGCGAGTGCATCACGCCCTTGGGCAGACCGGTGGTGCCCGAGGTGTACATGATGTAGAGCAGATCGTCGCCGGAGGCGGTGACCGCGGGTTCGATCGGCTGTTCCTTGGCCGACTCCGTCACGTAGTCGAGGGCGTACTCGGGCTTGTTCGTCGAGTCACCCACGTACAACCACGAACGCACGTCGGTCTTGGCGCCGCGCGACTGCAGGTCGGACACGGTGGCGGCGAACTCGGCTCCGAACACCAGAGCCGTGGTGCCGGAGTCCTTCAGGATGAATTCCAACTCGTCGGCCACCAGTCGCCAGTTCAACGGAACGATCACGGCGCCCAACTTCGCGGTGGCGAAGAACGAGGTGAGGTATTCGGCCGAGTTCATCAGCAGCAATCCGACTCGGTCGCCCTTCTTCACACCGGCGCGCACCAACAGCTGGGCGGCGCGATTGGTCTCGGCGTTCAATTCGGCATAGGTGTAACGACGATCGGCGGCGACGTCGTACAGCGCCTCCATCTTCGCGTTCACGTGAGCACGGCGGGCCAACAGGTTTCCGATGTTGATGGTCATCTCGCGATTCTTTCACAACCGGTCACCCGGGTGCCGAGGCCGACCAGATGTACAGTTCGAACATGACCCGGAACCGATCGCTCCCCGTCGCCCTCGGTGTCATCGGCCTCTTGGTGGCGTGTGGCGGGGGTTCGGGGAACACGGACACCTCGGGGCCGTTGCTGCCGGTCGAACTGGCCCCCGTCGACAGTGCGGGCCCCACCATCGCGTCCGAGCCGACCGACACCGCCCCGGCTCCGACCACCACCGTGCCCGGGCCTCCCCGGATCAACTTCGCATTCGCCGGCGATGTGCTGATCCACAGCCAGCTCTACAAGCGCGCGCTCAACAACACCGGAGGAAACGGCTACGACTTCACGCCGATGTTCGCCACGGTGAAGCCGCTGCTCGAGAGCGTCGACTTCGCCATCTGCCACCTCGAGGTGCCCGTGGCCCCCGACGGCGAGGATCCCAGCACGTTCCCGCTCTACGGTGCACCGGCATCGATCGTCGACGCGGTGGCCGGGGCCGGCTACGACCGTTGCTCGACGGCCAGCAATCACACCCTCGACAAGGGGGTTCCCGGTATCGAGGCGACCATCGCGAACTTCGAGCGGGTCGGGATCACCCAGGCGGGTATGGCTCGCACGCCCGCGGAGATCGAACCCACCGTTCTCGAGAAGAACGGCATCAAGTTCACGCACCTGTCCTACACCTACGGCTACAACGGGCTCAGCACCCCCAAGGGAGAGGACTGGCGCTCGGCACTGATCGACCCCGATCGGATCATCGCCGACGCCACGAAGGCTCGGGCGATGGGCGCGGAATTCGTCGTCGTCAGCATGCACTGGGGCTCGCAGACCGCGGTGAGCGACTCACAGCGGTCGATCGCGGAGAAGGTCACGTCGTCGGGTGTGGTGGACCTCATCGTCGGTCACCACGCCCACATGGTTCAGCCCATCGAGCAGATCAACGGAGTGTGGACCGTCTTCGGACTGGGTAACCAGCTCAGCTACCACCCCACCGATGGTGTGCCCCAAGCCAACACCCAGGACGGCATGATCGTCACGGTGAACGTGATCCGCAACGATGCCGGTGGCTTCACCGTCGAGCAACCGGTCGTGCACCCGACCTGGGTCGACAAGTACGACGGCATGGTGATTCGTCTGGTGAAACCGGGCCTCGCCGACCCCGCACTCAGTGCCGCGGTGAAGGAGCAGCTGGAGGTCTCGTTGAGGCGCACCACGAAAGTGGTCGGCGCCTACATCGCCGCGGACTGAACGTGACGCTCGACGAAGGGAACGAGGACCTCGGCCAGAGCGGGCGTGAGCCATTGCATGAAGCGGTTCGAGAGATGATGTGAGTCTCGGTACACCAGCAGATTGCCCACGATCACCGGGCAGGTGTCGTCGGGGCAGAGCCACGTGCGAGGCTCGACGAAACCGACTTTTCGATCCACGGTGATCGACCGCACGACGTCGTCGACGGCTCGTGCTCCCGGTGACATCTCACCCGCGGCACAGGTCTGCACCGACGATCTGTTGCCGGACACGCACTTGGGCACGTCGTCGGGCGGATCGGGCGTGTCGCCCAACATCACCGGCTCGATGCCGTCCGCGCGCAAACCGTCGAGCAACGGACCGAGTAGCTCCGACCAAACCTCCGAACGGATCGCCTGTCGATCACGGGCGTCACGCAATTCGTAGTACTGCGCCAGGAGAACCACGTCGACACCCTGCGCCCGCATGTACTCGCGCACGCTCGCGCGCCACGGCACACAGAACGCGTTGTCACTCTGGTCGGTCGAGCTGTAGGTCAGCACGTCGAGGAACGGACAGCCACCTTGGGTGATCGACAGGAATCTCCACCCGTTCTCGGTGCTGATCGTGTTCAGCGCCTCGAACCATTGGGCGGCGTGCGAGTCGCCCCACACGGCGATGGTGATCTCCCCGTTCGGGTCACCGAACACGCAGTCCTCCTTCACCGCGGTGTCGTAGTACTGATGACAGTCGTTCTCGTACACGACGCTCGTGTCGTACTTGGCGCTCAACAAGGGCGGCTCCAGATTGTCGGGCACCACCTGATTCGCGACCGCGTCGACGACGGCCTGAATGGGGGTGGCGTTCGACATCGAGATGTAGTCGAGCGGTTCGGGCACCGACGTGGTGGTCGCGATGGTGGTGCTGTCGGGAGCGGTGGTCGAGTCCACGACGGCGACCGACGTGGACGACGACGCGCCGACCGGCGCGAACGTGGGTGCACTGGCGATCACCCCGGTCGAGACGTCCGGCTCATGGGTGGCCAGCACCGCACCCGTGCCCACGCCCACGACCACCAACGCCGCGCCGAGGCCGAAGGAGAAACGCGCGTTGGCCAACAACGTCGACGATCGACGCACCGGATTCTCGATGAAACGATGCCCCAGATCGGCCAAGCCGACCGTGATCGACAACACCGCGAGCCGCTGCACCACCGACAGATCGTCGCCCACGTGCGCCTCGGCGATGATCAAGGCCGGCCAGTGCCACAGGTAGAGCGAGTACGAACGCTGGCCGACCCATTGCATGAAGGGATGCCCCAACAAGCGCACCGGACCGCGCGACGACTCGTCGCCTCCCACCAACACCGCGCACGTCGCCAACACGGGTATCAGCGCGATCCAACCGGGGAAATTCTTGACGTCGCCGAAAGTCACGGTGCACAGCGCGATGACCGCCAATCCGGACCACGCGATCGTCACGCGTCGTGATTCCGGTATGCGCCGGACACCCCGAGTGACGACGGCCAACAACGAGCCGAGGCCGAGTTCCCACGCGCGCGTGTGCAGACCGAAATAGGCCCACGAAGGATGCCCGTCCACCAACAGGATGCTCAGTGACAAAGACACCGCCACGACCACACCCATCGTGGCCGCCACCCGAGCGCGAATGTTGCGCGCACCGAGAGTGACCGCGGCGATGAGAGCCGGCCACACCATGTAGAACTGCTCCTCGACGGCCAACGACCAGTAGTGCTGAATCGGTGACGGCGGCAGTTCGGCACC
This sequence comes from Acidimicrobiales bacterium, assembly GCA_030833305.1. GTDB lineage: Bacteria > Actinomycetota > Acidimicrobiia > Acidimicrobiales > Ilumatobacteraceae > Casp-actino8. The sequence continues at coordinate 27,037 of JAURHL010000004.1, forward strand.
CAGATAATCGGTGCCACGATCAGCGAGCACCATGTTCACGGTGAAGGTGGCTGCGGCCCGAATGTCACGGGCCAGATCGGCCAGGCGCGTGGGCTCCAACCAAACCGCCGCGGCCAGCGCGGTCGTGGTCAGCACGGTGGCCGAAATTGGCAGGAGGCGACGGATGCGACGGGTGTAGAAGTCGCGCAGCGAGACCCGGCCCGATTCGGAGCGCTCGACCACCAACAACGACGTGATCAGGAACCCGGATATCACGAAGAAGACGTCGACGCCGATGTACCCACCGGTCGTGCCGGGCACTCCGAAGTGGAAGAGCAGAACAGCGATGACCGCGACGGCGCGCAGGCCCTCGATGTCGCGCCGATGCTTCACGGCATCACGCTAATGCTCACATGCCGGCGCGCATGGCTCCGTACTTGGCGCCGGCGGCCTTGATCGCATCGGCGTCGATCTCGAGGATCGCTCCCGATGCCACCGCGGCGTCCGTGGCTTCGTTCCACTTGGCGATGAAGTCGTCGGCGGTCGGATACAACGCGTCGAGTTGGTCCGCGGTGAACGAGGTGGTGGTGCCGAACAATCCGCAGAATCCGCCACCGTCCTGACCGATACCGGAGAGAACCGCCATCGGAACGTCGACGTAGGGGGTGCGAATGCCGCCGAGGGCCACCCCGTTGGCATCGACCTCGTAGCCGGTGATGTCGGCGTTGTTCTGCAACTTGGGCGTGCTGGCCGGTGCGACACCGGTGCGAATCCAGCTGTCGAGCGCGCGAATCGCGGCGCGCAGAACGTACGTGTGCGGGCCGGCGTTGATGGGCTCGGAGCACTCGATGATTCCCATGTACACCGACGTGGGTGCGCCGAACTGGGCCTCGAAGAGTTCGATGTCGGCCTGACCGTCGCCCTTCTCACCATCGTTGATGCCGAGGCTGTACGCGTCACCGTGCGCCGTGCCGGCCACCTCCCAGTTACGGAACACGTCGGTATCGGGTTGTTCGGCGCGTCGGTACCCCAGACGATCGCCGACCACGTCGGTCTCGGTGACGAAGTTGAGCACCGGGCGCGTGAGATCCTCGCGGATACGCACGACCGTCGGAGTCGTCACGTCGCTGGGGTCGCTGGGTTCGGCGCAGTTCGTCGCGCAGTACAGGTTCGCCGCCCGCGAACCACGACTGTGGACGAGGTAGCCGTTGTACACGTCGTGCATCGGAGCGAAGGCGTTCAGATACGACGCCATGCGGAAACCGGACTGCGACTCGCCGGCGGCGATCACGACCTCGGGCTGCAGACCGCCCAGGATGGTGTCGGCCTGCTGCCACACCGTGGCTCCGGCCTGACTGAAGATGTCGTAGCTGTAGTTGTCACCGGGATGGTTCAACGATCCGTAGCGCTCGGGGTCCGCCTTCTTCAACACGCGGAACTCGCCCATCGGGTTTCCACCACCCTCGACCCCGACGCGCTGAGCCGACACACCGACCCATACCGCCCCTTGGCGCATCATGTCGATCCACGACAACGACCAGGTCGGACCGGTGTCGAGACCGGCGGTCACGTTCAGCCACTCCACGTACACCGTGCCACCGAAGGTCTCCGTCGCCGCGGGACGCCGCACCACGATGCGGGTCTTGTAATCCGCGGTGTCCTTGGGCTCGACGGTCCACGCACCGTCCTCGGACAACGGAACCGCCGACGTGTAACTGGTGGCCGTGCCGGCGATGAAGTACTCCTCCTCCACGTAATCGAAAGCGGAGCCGTCGAACGCCGAGGTTCCGAAGACGATCTGACCGGCACCACCGGTGACCGGACCTTCGACGGTGGTGGCACCAACGCCACTGGCCGCCGGTGCGACGGGCGCGAACGGCGGCTCGGTGGGCGGCGTCGTCGAGGCTTCCATGGGCGCGGTGTCCGTCGTGGGCGCCTCGGTGGACGACGACGAGTCGTCTCCGGAACAAGCGGTCACACCGATGGCGAGCACGGCAACAAACAAAGCGGATGTACGACGCATGATTTCCCCCTGACGGAACGTGTCCAAACGGTAGTTCGGGCAC